>JBDSOC010000253.1:0-36531 GCA_039915085.1 Chitinophagaceae bacterium | reverse complement strand
CTGCAAAAACCCTACTTGTTTACTTACAAAGCGCCTGAGACTGCCGTAAGCACTGTAGTCACCTGCATTCAACCCTGTTAAATACAATTCGCCCAACGCTTCTGCATCCCACTTCTGGTTCTTTGTTTTATTCCTGTATTCACCATGCACCCATGTGTTGTGGTATTCAGCCGTTCCCCCGTCAAACTGGCCTTTCAGATTTTGGAGAGTGGCACCAAGTTTAAAAAATTGTTGCGGGTTTTTTGAATCAGGAAACTGGTAAAGAGAAAAATCGTTGATGATTTCATTCCATTTATCCTGCAATTGGTAAGTAGCAGGCACTGAAAGAAAATTATAAAAAGGCCGGTAAAAACTGGTGTCATTATAAGGGTCTACACCGGCATCACTGAATTGATAGGTATAATTGTTTAGCTGAAAACTATGTTCCATCCGCAGCCTGGGATAAAATAAATGTATTGTTACGGAATCTGTTTGTATAGAATCTTTTTTACCGAGATCATACTGCTGCCGCAGAAAAATATTACTTATCCGGTATTTAGTTCCTGTTATTACAGAGGTACTAAATGGGTTTACAGTACGCGGACTCACCGGTCCCAGTAAAGTTTTAATGGTTGCCCTGTCTTTATATTTCGCCAGGCTATCCAAATCGTTAATGTTTGCTAAACCACCATTTTCAGCGGATTGTATTTTATTATTCAACAAAACAAAAAATAAATGATAACGCCTGTTGGGCGATTGGTAATAAGTGCTTAAACGGTAACTTGACTGGCTGGCATTCTGATTTTTAAATGTGCCGGGCGAATTAAGCAGCCTGTACTGAAAAGAAAAATTCCAGTTTGGGTTAATGTTTTGTGTATGCAGCACATGCACCATTTGTTCCTGCTTGGCACCTAACAGGTAGCCCAGTTCTGTATATGGCCTGGTGGTACTAAAAAACCTGGTTTCTTCCGGTCGCAGCCTGTAAATATCATAGGCATGGAAACCCGCATCCCAACCAGCTTTCAGCAAGGGAGAAAACAATAAAGATTTGGCTGCATTACCTGTATTTCCCAGGTATAAATAATTGGCTGGAATAAGAAATCTTTTTGTAAAGTCATTGATAGAAGAATCAAACTTCAGGTAGCGGCTGCTGTCCATATACCGGAAATTTATTGTAATAGAATCTTCCAGGCCGGTACGGTGCTTCAAACTATCTTTTGTTGCTCCGCCACTGCCACCTGAACTTCCCGGACGTGGTATACGGTTCATCAGGCTTTGCTGGGCGCTGCTTTTTATGCCAATAACCAGCAAAACAATCAATAGTATGTAGAAGTATTTAATCAAAGGAATTTACGGGCAAATTACTCATCAAATGCTATAATATAATGCAGCAGAAAGTTAATCTTATATGGTCATCACCATTTCTTTAAAGATGGCACTGAATTTAGGTTCTGCGTCTTTGGCTGCCTGCAGCACTTCCTTATGTGTAATGGTGTTTTCTTCTTCGCGTATGCCTATATCTGTTATAACGCTCATGGCAAATACAGGAAGGCCTGCATGCACTGCTGCAATTACTTCCTGAACGGTACTCATGCCTACCGCATCTCCTCCCAATAAATGAATCAGCTTGTATTCTGCCCTTGTTTCAAAAGTAGGACCGGTTACACCACAATACACACCTTTTTTTACAACAATACCCAGTCTCTTTGCAATGGCTTCTGCCTTGCTGATCAAATCTTTTTTATATGGTTCGCTCATGTCAGGAAAACGCGGACCCAGTAAAGTATCATTTTTCCCCAGCAATGGGTTTACTGCAAAAAAACTGATATGATCTTCAATAATCATGAGATCACCTACTTTAAAACCAGGGTTAACACCTCCGGCTGCATTGCTTATTAACAAAGTTGTAATGCCCAGTTCTTTCATTACCCGGATGGGATAAGCAACATCCGCTGCAGAATACCCTTCATAAAAATGAAAGCGGCCGGCCATACACACTACTTTTTTTGTGCCCAGGGTTCCAAAAATAAGTTTACCATGGTGCCCTTCTACCGTAGAAACCGGGAAATGCGGAATGGCGTCATAAGGAATCTCTTTTTCAACGGTTATTTCATTAACAAGGTTGCCCAGGCCACTGCCCAATACGATGCCCGTTTGTGGCTTTACCGCGTATAATTGCTGTATAAAAGCTGCTGTTTCTTTTATTTTTCCGGCAGTATCTGACATAATTGTTATTTGTTGCCTGCAAATATAGATAAATGCATAACCCGGGAAAGTTTTAAGTAAACCAGTGGGCTTTAACTTGCAAAACGGTATGTTTACCAGTATATTTGAAGCTTACACATTCTTAATTGTATAGTTTTATAAAACATGCCCTGTCTGCTATTATTATTTTGTTTCTAACACAAACAGGTAAAGCACAATTGTGTACAGGAAGTTTAGGAGATCCTGTGGTAAATATTACTTTTGGAAGTGGCAGCAATCAAATAGGCCCTTCTTTGGGTCTGCTGGTTACCAACTACACATATATTACCCAGCTATGCCCACAGGATGGGTCTTATACTATCACCAATAATACGAATGGCTGTTTTGGCAATACCTGGCACACACTTTCAGAAGATCACACTCCCGGAGATATAAATGGTTATATGATGCTGGTAAACGCTTCTTATAACCCCGGTGTATTTTACCTGGATACAGTAAGGAATTTATGCGGTGGAACTACGTATGAATTTTCAGCATGGCTGGCAAGTGTACTGCGATCCTCTGCCTGTATGGGCAATGGCAACAAACCTAATATTACTTTTAGTATCGAAACGGTAGATGGAACAGTTATTCAGTCAGTAAATACCGGCGATGTTCAAAATACCAGCTACCCTCAATGGAATCAATATGGCTTCTTTTTTACTTTACCTGGAAATTACAGTGATCTTGTTTTAAGACTGACCAACAATGCACCCGGCGGCTGCGGTAATGATCTTGCCCTGGATGATATTACTTTCCGCCCCTGCGGGCCAAAAATAAATGCTGCTTTTGCAAACGTAAATGGTACAAATGATACCGTTAACTATTGCATTAACGACAACAAAACAATTACCGTTAGCGGCAATGTGCAATCAGGATATAATAACCCGGCTTTTCAATGGCAGCAAAGTACCGACAGTGGAAAAACCTGGAAAGATATACCTGGCGAAACAACTGGTAGTTATACAAAAACATATTCAGTCTCTGGCAAATTTCAATACAGGATGACTGCAGCCGAATCAGGCAATATTGGTATTCCAAGATGCCGGGTAGCCTCCAATATTTTAACCATTAATATTGATGCCATTCCGGTGCCACAAGCTTCCAGTACATCTCCCGCCTGCATTAATTCCGCGCTCACATTCATAGCCAAAAATGGCGACTATTATAAATGGAGCGGCCCAAATGGATTTTCTTCTGCAGATGCATCACCGGTAATTGCTGCTGCAGCGCTTAATGACGCAGGAAAATATTATGTCCTGGTAACTACCAAAGGGGGTTGCAGCAAGCAGGATTCCACCATTGTAATGGTCAGTGCCTTACCTATAGCCAATGCGGGCAGCGATGTTACAATTTGTGAAAGCACCAGTACAACCCTGGAGGCCAGTGGTGGTGTACTATACAAATGGGAAGCTTCACAAAGTTTATCAGATACGACTATTGCAAACCCGGTAGCCGCTCCGTTGGTTACTTCCACCTATATTGTTAATGTAAGTAACCAGTTTCTTTGCCGGGCAAGAGATACTGTTATCGTTACTGTTCTGAAAAAACCAATTGCCAATGCAGGGCCAGATAAAAAAATAACAGAAGGCCAAAGTGTAATTTTAAATGGAGTGGCAGGCGGCGATACGGCATCTTATTTCTGGACACCGTCGCAATTTATCAGCAACCCTAACATAGTTGCGCCTTCTGTAAACCCTGTAAGTGACATTACGTACACATTTCATGTGTTATCTGGCAATGGCTGTGGCTCAGCAACTGACGACACCTTTATACGGGTCTTTAAAAAGATAACCATTCCAAATGCTTTTTCACCCAATGGAGATGGCATTAATGATGTATGGAATATTGAAGCGTTGAGTACATACCCGGAATCTGAAACCAGTGTATTTAACCGTTACGGGCAGGTGGTCTTTCACTCACAAGGTTATGGCCGGCCATGGGATGGAAGATTAAACGGACATCTGCTGCCGGTTGGTACTTATTATTATGTGATAGATCGTAAAAATGATTTCCCTGTTGCAAGTGGCTGGCTAATGATAATCCGTTAATGTTGCAGCGTCATTAATTCAGAGATTCATAACTTACAGCACTTCGCATACAAAAAGGGTTTCTCTGGCACTAATCTTGAACCATATGCCCTTCACACAAAAACAATAGGTTTTTTGAATTACAGATGCTATTTTGTCACCGAATATAATTTTAATGAAAGAATCAAGTTTGTTTTTTAGCACCGAAGATGAGATGGATTTCATGCCTATTATTCCCTTAAATGAAAATGAGAATGAAGACGGCCAGGATATAGTGATACCAACAGAATTACCCCTTTTGCCCTTAAGAAATACGGTATTGTTCCCGGGTGTTGTTTTGCCGATAACCGTAGGAAGGGATAAGAGTATAAAAGCTGTAAACGAGGCTTATAAGGCTGACAAATTGGTAGGTGTTATAGCGCAAAAAGACAGTACAATAGAAGATCCTTCAGTTACCGATTTAGAAGATATTGGCACAGTAGCCAAAATTGTTAAACTGATAAAAATGCCTGACGGCGGCACTACAGTTATCATCCAGGGTAAACGCCGGTTTAAAATTGATGCCATTACGCTGGAAGATCCTTTTTTTAAGGCTAAAATAGCATTGCTAACAGAAGAAGAAGCTCCGAAGGACCAGGATTTTGAAGCATATGTTTCAAATATTAAAGAACTGGCTGCGCAGATTATCCAGCTCTCACCCAATATTCCTTCCGAAGCATCTATCATCCTAAAAAATATTGAGAATCCTGCTTTTCTCATCCATTTTGTAAGTAGTAACCTGAATACTGGCCTGGCAGAAAAACAACAAATACTGGAGATAAACCACATAAAAAGCAGGGCTGATATACTGATGCAGCTATTGCAGCGCGAACTGCAGTTTGCAGAGCTGAAAAATAAAGTAACCAATAAAACGAGGACTGAATTAGATAAACAGCAGCGTGAATATTTTCTTCAGCAACAGATGAAGAGCATCAAAGATGAGCTGGGTGGCGACAGTAATGACAGGGAATTAAAAGAGATGCAGAAGAAAGCTGAAAATAAGAAATGGCCCAAAGCTGCTAAAGAGATGTTTCAGAAAGGTATTGAGAAATTGGAAAGGATGCATCCCAGTACGCCAGATTATTCTGTGGTATACAATCATATTGACCTGTTACTTGAACTGCCCTGGGAAGATTATACACAGGATATGTATGATTTGAAGAAAGCTAAAAAAATACTGGATCATGATCATTATGGAATGGATAAAGTAAAAGAAAGGATTTTAGAATACCTGGCGGTGTTAAAGCTCAAAGGGGATATGAAAAGCCCTATTCTTTGCTTTGTTGGTCCTCCCGGTATTGGTAAAACATCATTGGGCAGAAGCATTGCCAATGCTATTGGCAGAAAATATGTGCGGCTAAGTCTGGGCGGATTGCATGATGAAAGTGAAATACGCGGTCACCGCAAAACTTATATTGGCGCCATGCCGGGAAGGATTGTTCAGTCGATAAGAAAAATAAAATCAAGCAACCCGGTAATGATACTGGATGAGATTGATAAAGTAGGCAATGATCACCGGGGAGACCCCTCCTCTGCCATGCTTGAAGTACTGGACCCGGAACAAAATCATACTTTCTATGATAACTACCTGGAACTGGAATATGATTTAAGCAAGGTATTATTTATAGCAACTGCCAACAATGTCGCAAATATTCAGCCTGCATTGAGAGACAGGCTCGAAATAATAGATCTCAGCGGATATGCGGTGGAAGAAAAAGTAGAAATTGCAAAACGTCATTTGGTTCCCCGGCAAAAAGATCTGCACGGTCTTACTAAAATGAATTTTAAAATAAGCGATAAAGTACTGGAAAAGATAATTGAAGATTATACAAGAGAAAGCGGCGTGCGTGAACTTGACAGGCAACTGGCATCTATGATGCGCAACCAGGCCAAAGAATATGCCACCAAAGGGAAACTTAAACCTACATTATCTAACGGTGATGTAGAGAGGATTTTAGGCAAACCCAGGTACAGTAATGAGATCTATAAGACCGCAAATATGGCCGGAGTTGCGGTAGGTCTTGCCTGGACCTATGTTGGTGGTGATATACTTTTTATAGAAACAAGTCTTAGCGAAGGAAAGGGAGAAGTAAAACTTACTGGCAATCTGGGCAATGTAATGAAAGAACGCGCCTCTACTGCGCTGACTTATTTGCAGTCCAATGCAAAAAAACTGAATATTGATTCGCAGTTATTTATTAAGAATAATATTCATATACATGTACCGGAAGGCGCTGTTCCAAAAGATGGGCCCAGTGCCGGCGTTACAATGATGACAGCAGTAGCTTCTGCACTCACCGGCAAAAAAGTAAAGCCTTACCTGGCAATGACAGGGGAGATAACACTTCGTGGACAGGTTTTACCAGTTGGAGGCATTAAAGAGAAAGTATTGGCTGCCAAACGTGCTGGATTAAAAGAAATTATTTTATGCTGGCAAAATGAAAAAGATGTGCAGGAAATAGAATCCACTTTTATTAAGGGTGTAAAATTTAATTATGTAAAAACAATGCAACAGGTGCTTGATATGGCCCTCGTTAATTAAACTGCAGTTAAAATAAATTACCTGTAGCCTTGTATAAATAGCATACAGTCTGCCATGGAGTACCTGTAAACTTTTATATATTGTTTGTTTAAAATTTCAAAAAACATCCCTCATTTCTATGGGGGTTTATTTTTTAGGCATACCAGGAAAATTGCCGGTTGCAGCGTAAGGAATTTTTGGCTGCATCTGGTGATAAAACAAAACGAACCATAAAGCAAATTACAAAATCAGCAATACCTGTATACCCGCTTTTTTATATTCCAGAATTTCAGTTTAGCTTGCCGTACAATGAAAACCTCCCGGCAAATACCAGGAAAATTCTTTTTTACCTTTCTCGCCCTGCAAGGTTTGTCTTTGCTGGCTGCCGGGCAGACCCTTGGAGGCAATGCTGCCTATAATTTTTTAAAGTTGCCCAATACGCCGCAATTGTCTGCTTTAGGTGGAATAAATATTTCAAATATCAGCAATGATGCAGGCATGGCGTTCAACAATCCATCCTTATTAAGGGAGGACATGCATGCACAATTGCATGTATCCTTCAACAATATGTATGCAGGTGTAAAAAATTACCACACCGTTTTTGCATACCACTATGATAAATGGAAAACCAATTTTGCAGCTGGTGTACATTTTATAGATTATGGAAATGTAACGCAAACAGATCCGTCCGGAAATATATATGGCACATTTCATCCGGCAGATTATGCAGTTCAGTTATCCGCCTCCAGGAAATATGGAGAAAAATGGCATTATGGAATAGCGGTGAAGTTTATCAGTTCTAATTACGGTATTTACCGTTCCAATGCAGTAGCAATAGATGCCGGGGTTTCCTGGTATGATACCGCCCGCTTTTTCCAGGCATCCTTACTGATGAAGAATATGGGTACCCAGCTAAAAAAGTATATGAATGCAACAGGTGATGACTTACCATTTGATATACAATTGGGATTTACAAAGCGGTTGGCAAACGCACCTGTTCAATTCTCTTTAACAGCTCATCATTTGCATCAATTTAATATACGGTATAATGATACTGCGTTTAATACAAGCATCGATTTACCTGGTGGTGGCAAGTCTTTTACCATTGATAAAATTTTCAGGCACTTTGTAGCAGCCACCCAGGTATTTATCGGTAATAAAATAGAATTAACACTCGCTTATAATTATCTTCTTCACAGAGAATTGCTGATTGCAAATACAGCCAATGGTTTTACAGGTCTTTCTTTCGGTGCCGGTGTGCTTTTTAAAAAGATTCAAATACGCTATGCACGCAGTCACTATCAGAATAATACGGCTTATAATCAGCTTGGCTTAAATCTTTTCTTCTATAATTAACCTGTTGGCATACGTGTAAAACCTTATATCCTGTTACGTAAAAATTACAAGTAAAATAATATTTCACCGTTTTTCTCATTACGGTGCAGTTTAATAAATTTAGGTATCAGTACTGGGTTACAGGTAGCCCTCAAAAAAACAAAAAAAGAATGGTATCTGTTTGTTACCGCATTAAAAAAAAACACGTAATTGCAACTGAAAAAGTTTTATCCCCTTCTTTAGCAAGTATTAAAACATATTAAGTTCAATGATTAGAATAGCGCTTGCAGATGATCATAATCAGGTAAGAGAGATTTGGAATTTTGTTTTGTCGGCAAATCCTGCTTTTGAGGTAGTAGCTAAATGCCGTAACGGCCAGGAAGCTATTGAGGCAGCTGCTATTTATTCTCCTGCCATATTTATAATGGATATTAACATGCAACCTGTAAATGGAATAGAAGCTACAGGAATAATTACAAAACTATACCCGGCTATAAAAATTATTGGCATGTCAATACAGCTGGATACGATATATGTTAAGCGCATGTTACAGGCAGGGGCTCACGGCTATGTAACAAAAAATTCTTCTTACGAGGAAGTCTTTGAAGCTATCCGGCAGGTGAATGCTGGCCAATACTACATTTGTAATGAAGTACAAAAGACAATGCTAGCTTATTGATAATGGGCCATATTAATGGTTACGCCGGAATACTTTCAGCCTTTTCCTGTTTAAATGCTTCTCTTGGTTGCAGTCCCAGCAAATTGAACATAGCCATATCATCATCAAAAGAAGGATTGGGTGTAGTAAGTAATTTATCCCCTGCAAAAATAGAGTTGGCACCTGCCATAAAACACATAGCCTGTTCAGCGATGCTCATCTCTGTTCTTCCTGCACTCAGGCGAACCATTGTTTGGGGCATAATGATGCGGGCGGTGGCAATCATGCGTACCATATCCCAGATATCTACCTTTTCATTATCCTGCAGTGGTGTGCCTTTAACTCTTACCAATGCGTTGATTGGAACGCTTTCGGGATGTTTGGGCAAATTGCAAAGCGTAAACAACATGCCTATTCTGTCTTCGTGTGTTTCGCCTAAACCAATAATGCCACCGCTGCAAACGCTGATACCGGCCCTGCGTACATTGTCTAGTGTCTGCAACCTGTCGCTATACGTTCTGGTTGTAATAATGTCTGTATAATGTTCCTCTGATGTGTCAATGTTATGATTATAGGCATATAAACCGGCATCGTACAATTTTTTTGCCTGTTCTTCTGTAAGCATTCCCATCGTACAGCAAACTTCCATCCCGAGCGTATTCACTCCCTTAACCATTTCAATCACCCGGTCAAAATCTCGGTTATCACGTACTTCGCGCCAGGCTGCTCCCATACAAAACCTGGTAGAGCCGGCCGCTTTGGCCTTTGCGGCATACGCCATTACGTCTTCTGTCTGCATCAAAGCCTGCACATTTACACCTGTATTATAGCGTGCTGCCTGCGGGCAGTAAGCGCAGTCTTCACTGCAACCACCTGTTTTAATTGACAACAGCGTACACACCTGCACCTCCGCAGTATTATGATGTTTGCGGTGCACGGTTGCTGCATTATAAATTAATTCCAGTAAAGGGGTATTATATATAGCTGCAATGGCGTCTTTGCTGTAACTTTTCGTCATTGTTAATCTTTTTAATTTGCGTGCAAAGCTATTCTTTGCCCGTTAAAAATATGGTTGAATCTTTCAGTAAAGGTATAGTTTGATCAAATAATGTGTTCAATACAGTTTTAAACTGATTTACCCCACTTATACTATCGTAAAACAAATTATAATTTTTCCCTGGCAAATAAACAGCATTTAAATTTTGGTAATTCTGGTGCAGATCTTCACCAATATGCTTGCCCCGGTAACCATGGTCACCCATGAGAATGATAACTGATTTATGGTTCGTGTTATGCTGAATGGTATCTATCAGTTCCCTGATTTCCAGGTTTACATGACTCAGGTACCCCAGGTAGGCGGCTGCTGGGTTATGAAGCTCGTCAGTAATAATAGATTGCCGGTCCCTTAACCGGTTGTTTTTATCGTAATAAAAAGGCTGGTGAGGCATGTAAAGGTGACCAAATACAAAAACAGGATGCGTATTTTTTTTCCTGCTTTGCTCTTTGATCATTTGCAGTAACTGCCTGTTATTTTGATCTACTTCATAAGTTCTTCTTACAATAAGCCAGTTTACCGAAAAACTCCCCGTATAAAAATTCCAAAAAATATCTTTATTTATTTTAGACCATAGTGTGTTATCTGTAATCAGCCGTGTTTTTATTGGCAACAGCTGCTCTGATACTGCCACCGGGTTATTCAGCACATTAAAATCAGAACAATTAATAATCTGGTATCCCTGCCACGAAAAAAACTTCATGACTTCATTGCTCTTTATCAGTTCTATACAATAGTTCATATCTTTTGCAGTCAGCACGGTACTGTCTTTAATACCGCTTATAAAAGACATGTTTAATATTGATGCAATAGATGCGGGTGTATAATTATAATTACTGAAACTTCGCTCCTGTATATGGAAACCTTTTTGCTCCAGGTATAAATTGAGATCATTCTTGTATCCATAACTTTCGCGCAACGACAGCGAACTGGCATACTCATCAAAAATGAGAAAATAGATGTCAGGCTTTTCAATATTTGCAGTTGGCTTGTATACGGTTTTACCTGCAACGGTAAACTTACTGGCAGGCGGGTGTATATAATTGCCCAAAAGCATTGCGCCATCTATTAGCAGGTAAGCTAAAAAAACCAGGTTTAAAAATATAATAGTACGCTTTAGTGATTGCGCTTTTTTAATTCTCCATATTACTATAAGCAATGTAAACACAAGCAGGGGAAGCAATACAGAATAACGGCCTGTTACGGGTATATGCCGGAGAAGAAAATCATGATAAGCCCCAAAAAAGAAATATATTATAAGTAAAAAAGCGGTTAAGACAGCTGCCTTGCCGGTATTACGCCGGTATAGTAACCAAAGCAATAGGTATACAACAAATGCAGACAGGCAATAGGACAATGCCAGTGAAGCGGCTTCCGGGGGCCTTATAAATCCATAATAATACAAACACCCATGTACAACAAAGAACAAAGGAATCATTCCAATAAAAAAGGGGTAGATTAATATTTGCTTTTTTTCTAATGGCAATTTTTCCTTTTTAGCAGTAAAAATAATTAAATTGAATACACTTTAATAGTCAGTACAAAAAATTAATAGCCGGTAAACACACTTACATCTTTTTGCAACCGGATATTGGTTTTAAAATATTTATTAAATATAACAGGAAAAGTATTGATATTACTTATGGTATCATAAAGCATACTGTAATTTCCATCAGGAAAATAAAAGGAAGAATAATTTCTGAAATATTGTTCAGGTTTAATAAAGTCCTTTTTGAAATCCCGGTACCCGTGATCGCTTTGCAAAGCAATAACCGGCTTCACCCGGGCGTTGATTAAAATAGTATTAACTATTTTCAGTATAGTCTTATTAGTATATTCCAGGTAAGATATAAAAGCTTCTTTCTGTTCCATAGATTGTGTAACATTTACTAAATCCAATGTAAGGGAATTGCCATTCCGGTCATAAAAAAACGGTGGATGAGGTAAATAAAAATGGGCATAAATAAATTTAGGCTTTAATGTATTGTGCAATGAAATTTTTTGCACAGAGTCTATGAGCGTGTTGTTAAAATCTCTTTTTTTAATACTCTCTTGTGTAAAAAACTCCTGGGATGTTTTTTTCTGCCCGGATAAATGCAAATTTCCATATAGCAGAACAAAGTTCCAAAACACATCCCGCCGGAATCTTTCTATCAGTGTATTGTACAATAACATTTTGTCTTCAGGCAATACCAAAAAATTCTCTTTCATCATGGATGGATGCATAGCCAGATCGAAAAAAGATAAATTATAAATACGGTAGCCGTTATGGATGAAAACAGCTGGCACTACAGCACTTTCGATACTTAAAGAAGCCTGGTTATAATGCTTTGGTTCAAGCTTTGATTGATCAGGAATATTTTGCAGGTATTCAAAATTCAGGGTAGCTGCCATTGATAAAGCCGTCCGGTTATAATTACTTTGCGGGTGGCCAGCTACATAAAAGCCTTTACTTTTAAGCGTTGAGTCAAATGGCGCATTGTCGTAATGCAGGTAGTCTTTGAGCAAGCTTGTGCCTGGATAGGAATCAAATACCAGGAAATAGATATCCGGCCGGCCGGCCACAGCAGAAAGCGTATCCGGGTTAAGTATATTGCTTTTCACCAGCCGGTTTTGCTGCCTGAAAACATTTGTACCGGATTTTATCAGCACTATCGCTTCAACAAGTAAGAAAAGACAAAGCAATGTGTTTTGGAACAGATTTGACTGACGAAAATCTTTTTTCCTGCTTATTTTAATAATAAGCCACAGGCTTAACACCAGAAGAACGGGCAATAGTACAATGTATTTTGCCATAAATGCAAAGTGCAATGTATTGCTGAAAAAATCCTTGATAACGCCATAAAACAAAGCCATAAATCCTAACAAAGAAATGATCTGTGCACTTCGTTGAAAGTTTTTTGTAAATACGTTGAAGATAAAAAACGATGCGATGAAAATAATTTCTGTCTGCAGCAGTACTTTCAATGCCGTAGCCGCTGATACCAAACCATAATATTGCAGATAATTATGCAATAAGAAAAAAACGGGAAGTAAAAAAGGGTAAAAAGGGTACTGTTGCAATATTTTCTTTATCCTTATTGTCATTGGACCCTGAAATTTCAATTAAATCAATATTAATTACTATTTATCGCTTTTTGTTTAAAATTCCGGAAAAGCATCGTGTAATATAAAATCATTTTCCCGCCGGCAACTGTTTTACATTGTAAATAAGGTAACAGTCATCAATTGTAGCAACTGGAACATAATTCTCTCTCAACCACTTGAATTTCTCAGGCGTTTTTATTCCTGCAAGATTATTCAGGTCAACTACAATCATTCCGGTAACGGGAACGGATGGCTCAAAAATATAATCCGGATGTACACTTAAAAAATTTTGCAAGGCGGAATTTCTTTGTCCCCAGTTAAAGTTGCTGTCTGCAAGGAAACGGTAAGCCAATTTTTTTTCAGCTACCAGCATATTGGAATAAGCAAGGTAATTGGGAAAAGCCATGATTGCAGTAAGCAGCGGAATAAAAGAAAAGCATAATAGCGTTATTTCGGGAATTTTCTTTACTACAGCTTCCAGTAACCAGCTTGTAAAAATAAGTGACAGGCAGGTTACAGGAATCAAATACCGGTAACCATTTTGTATAGAAGAATTACTTAAAAAAATAAATACAAAGAGACAGGGCCAGCAACAAAAAATAAGTGATACCATTCTTATTTTGCTGAAGACTAAGGAGTAAATTATTCCGGTTACTGTTAACAGGATGCTGATAAGCGGCGTTTTAAGTCCATAGCAAATAAGATAATAATTCCAAAAACCTTTTTTATACCTTAATTCTCCTGCCAGGTAGTTAAGTGCAGTGCCGTCAAATGTCTCTCTTTCATATTGGACAAGGTCAAAAGTTTCAATATACGCTTTGGAAAAAGGAAGCGGAATTTTAGCTACCCAGCTCGCCTGGAGAGATGTAAAAAAACCACTTCTTACATGCAGTTGAGCAAGAGAGCAGCCCCACGGTCCTGAAAAAAGGAAAAAAGCATTGATAATAACTACCTGTATTACCGCAAATACCAAAATTTTGAACACAATATTTTTTGGTATAAAAACAACCTTGTTTTTATAGGCATAAAATATGACAGGGATCAAGGAGATGGGATAAAGCAGCACATTATTGGGTTTACAACATTGGGCAACCGCTATAGCAACGCACCAGTAATAAAACTGCCTGGGTTCTTTTGCTGACAGCCATTTCCCAAGATGATAAATGGTTGCAATAAATCCAATAGCAGCATATATATCTGTTGTCACCAACCTCGAATGAGCCAGTACATTTGGATCAAAGGCAATGAAACTCATTATAACACAACCTACTTTATCTGAAGTAAGTGATGCCGAAAACCTGAAACAATAGAATAGTAAAACAAGGGTTAGTAAAATAGTTATATACCGGCCGTTTTTAACATCATCTTTCCCCCAGTCATTTTTTTTTGTGCCTGGATGCAGCAGTTGTTCAACGGCCCTGGGCAGGGCATTCAGTGCTGATACCGGCATGGTGCTTCTGAATCGTTCTTCATTAACACTACGATCGGGATTGCCTTTTATGATTTGTGTACCATACAGCAAATGGGCTGATTCATCAAAAGTAATATCATCATACTGAACGCTGGCAATTGCAAGCACCAGGTATACTGCAGCAATGAGTACAGGAATATAAAATGAAAATAGTTTTTTGCCGTCACGTAAATTATTCAGCATCACTGTTAGTACTTTCTTTAAGTGCTTTTGTCCTGAGTTGGTTGCAATCACACAAACCTTCATCATATTAGTTGTAAACTAATTTTACAGAATATAATAAATATACCTATTACACATTTATGATTTAATCTATTACGCAAAAGTTATTATTTATTAAAAGGTTTAGCGGGGTTATTACTTTTTATTGCAAGTATACTAAGATAGAAACAGGATAGTATAATTTGTGCGCCCAGCAATACTAAAGTTACAGATGGGATAACCCAGCGCAATACTTTAACAGGATTAATGTCTCCGAAGTCTGCCTCTTTCCAGTAAAGAAATGATTTAATATTAAGATATACACCCGCAGCAATCAATAACCCGCCTGCAATTATACCCCGTTCCAGCGTAAAAAATGAAAACAAGCTAATAAATTTGCCCTCCCTGGGCACAAGCCCGTGCGTTAAAGTATATAACCGGGTAAATACATAAAAACTTATCAGCTGAAAACCCATTAATACAAAACCCGACATGTACATAAGCGTGTGGATATCCAGCCTTATTCCTAAAAAATGGATGGAACCCGCTATCAGCAACGATGAACCGGCGAGTCCAATAAGTAATAATATAATTCCGGGTATCAGGAAAAGCCAACGTGGGCTGTATAAAAGCAGGAACCGAAGATGTCGCCACCCATCCCTCCATGTTCTCAGGTGTGAGGCTGCATTGCGTTTATCAAGATAAAGTATTACCGGGGTTTCAGTAATCTTCATTTTCAATAAAGCTGCCTTTACAATCATTTCTGAAGCAAATTCCATTCCCCCTGTCTTTAAATCCAGTTTATCAAAACATTTGCCCGATATACCCCTGATACCGCAATGAAAATCGCCGATAGGGATATGAAAAAATAACCGGCCGGCAAAAGATAATATCGGATTACCTACATAGCGGTGCAGAAAAGGCATTGCACCTTTTTTTATACCGCCTTTAAACCTGTTACCTATAACAAGATCATAGCCCTTTCTTAGCAGCATAATAAAAGGCATAATGGCGGAAAAGTCATAGCTGTCGTCTGCATCACCTATTATTATATATTTACCCTTTGCTGCTTTTACCCCCGCCATAATAACATTGCCATACCCCTTTTCATTTTCAACAACAACAGTACAATTAAAATCATGCGCAATTTTTATTGAATTATCAGTACTTCCATTGTCCGCCAGAATTATTTCTCCATCAATATTGTTGTCCTTTAAAAAGGAAGTTGCCTTGCGCAGACAATACGGAAGCGAAACAGCTTCATTAAGACATGGGATTATAATTGATAATTCCGGCATTTCCATATTAAATTATAAAACACACTTTGTATTATGTATACCTACTACGCTTATTTATACACTACTGCCTTTTCATTAAAAAAAGCACCCTTTCCGTACCCGGCACCACCACTCTTTTTATTATGGTAAATTTTTTTTCAAATATTTCCAGGAAAAATGATTCAGTGTAAGTGCTGAATATATCTACCCTGTCCTGTAATAACAACTGCACTTTTGGATCGGATTTCGGAACAAATTCTATTATAAGGCAGGGTGCCAGGCTGCTAAAGGCGACTGCAATCTGTTCAAAAGAAATGTTTTTACCTATAGCAAGATGGTGTATCAGTGCAAGTGCCATTGTAATATCAGCATGCACCCTTCCAGCAAACGCTGCTCTCTCTTCATTGTTCCATCCAATAGCAGGTGAAGGATTGGTAATATCTACAAACAGTGGTATAAGATTATCAATATTTTTCTGCCGGCATTCACTATACAATTTATCTATGCAGGCAATATCGGCATCAATAGCAATTGTAAACTTTCCACTTGCCGCAGCCGCTTTGGCAAATAATCCGGTGTTGGTACCAATATCCAGTACTGTTTGCCCGGTCAGTTCCTTCAGCCAGTTTTCTGTTATCATCATCTTGGCTTCTGCATATTCATTGCTAAGAATCGTTTCTTCATAATAATTGTTCCATTGTGTAACAGATGAAGGCAAAGACAAAGCATTCACAAAAGAATAAAGATTACTGATTATATTGGATAATTTCTGTTGCGTAAAAGGAACCGGTTTTTTCTGCGGACTGTTCCTTTTAGACCTGAGCAAATTGGGCAGGCATACATGCAGAAAAACATTTGCATTAAACATGCTTTTTAATGGAAGCAGTTTTGAAATAATATGAAGTGGTATACCATCAGGGTATAATTGAAAAATTTTCAGCAGTTCTGCTGAATTGTATTTTGCCAAAAGCAGTGGTGCAATAAAACATTCGGTAAACTGGCGGTATGCTATCCATGGCTTTGTTGCATCGTACTTTTCAAACGACAAGGTGTCTATAAAAACAGGGGTGCCATTAATAAATTGAATATTAAAAGGGGTGGCATCTTTAAGTATCATGCCATGACTAATGGAAATTTTTACAAGATCAAGGGTCAGGAGTGCGGCATCTTTCCATTGAGAAAAGCACCATTCATACGGGTAGGAAACAAAGCCCAGTTGCTCTGGAAGCAGTGTCTTGTACCATTGCGCAGTTCCGGTAAAGTTTTGGTCCAGTTCAGTATGTGTGAGGATTTTTTTCTGGCCTGCCAGCAAATCATATAACCCGCTTTTTTTGAACAGGTCAAAATCAGCCGCATATACCTGGTTTATCTGCCGGTAAAATTTCGCTTCATGTTCAAATATAAATCCTGCGGGATCCCGGAAGGAAGCCGGATGCTGTTTATTATCAATCATGCCCTTCCTGGTTGCCAGGCTGTTGTTCTTTTTTTCTTCCGCTAAAAAACATCTTTATCCTCAGCCAGATTGTTTTAAAATAAAATGTAACGCCCAGTATAGCCGCAATTATAACCTGTATCAGGTAACTGCCACTTCCAGGGTCTATATAAAGCAGGTGCGCTATCATCAGAGGTAACTGAGGTTTGATTTGGGTGTTAAAGTTAACAAAGTTTCATACATCAGCTCAATGGTAGTTTCTATATCCGTTTTGTGCAGCATTTCCACCGTAGTATGCATGTAACGCAGCGGTATAGAAATCAATACAGAAGGGCAACCATCATTGGCATAGGCAAATGAATCAGTGTCTGTACCCGTACTCCTGCTCACCGCCCTTAACTGAACCGGTATTTTCGATTTTGCGGCAACAGCCTGTACAATGCCAAGCAATTTGTTATGCACTGCCGGACCATAAGCCAGCGATGGACCTTTACCACAGGCAATGTCACCTTCTATAATTTTATTTATCATCGGCGTGGTGGTATCATGCGTTACATCGGTGATAATGGCAATGTTGGGTTTAATGCGCCTGGCTATCATCTCTGCCCCACGCAGGCCCACTTCTTCCTGTACTGCATTTACAATATATAAGGCATAAGGCAATTTCTTTTTATTTTCTTTCAGCAGCCGGGCCACTTCTGCAATCATAAAACCTCCAATTCGGTTGTCAAATGCACGTCCCACATAATAATCATGGGCAAGTTCTGTAAATCCATCCTGGTAGGTAACTACTGCGCCAATATGTATGCCCAGTGCTTCCACTTCTTTTTTATTTCTTGCACCACTATCAAGAAAAAGATTGTCAACTTTTGGCACCTGTTCTTTATCAGAACTTCCCATACGCGTATGTATGGCAGGCCATCCAAAAACTGCGGGCACAGGCCCTTTTTTACCATGTATAAATACACGCTGGGCAGGGGCTATCTGGTGGTCCACACCGCCATTGCGTTTCAGGTAAAGCAATCCCTCATTTGTTATATAATTTACAAACCAGCTTATCTCGTCTGCATGGGCTTCAATGACTACTTTAAATGGCGCATCGGGGTTTATTACACCAACAGCAGTTCCGTAGGGATCAGTAAAATGGCTGTCAATATAGGGCTTCAGGTAATCGAGCCATAATTTCTGGCCGCTGCTTTCAAAACCAACCGGCGAAGCATTGTTGATATAATTTTTTAAAAAAGCCATGGAAGTACCTGTAAGTACAGATTTATTCTTTTTTACTGCTTTTGCCATAGTGTTAATTACATTGATTAAATATAGTCTTATGTGTTTTAATTTTCTAACCGGGCTGATGTAATACAGCTATATAAATAGGGCCAAAAATACTTAAATATGGATGATGATCATCAAAAGCCCCGATAACATCATTAATCCGTCCAGAACAAAATAATACAGGTAGTCTGAAAAATTCCTTTTAGCATAATTGTACAAAGCCCATACAATGGCGCCGGGTATTAATAAAAGGCCGGTTACCAGCAGGCTGAGACCACTTACATAAAGCGCCGCCGTAAAGATGACAAATAAAAGTATTGACAAGACAAAAAGATTATTAATGCCTTTTTCGCCAAACCGGGTAATCAGGCTGCGTATGCCATCTGCTTTGTCATCTTCCCTGTCGCGGTAATCAAATAAAATACAAATGGCATAAATTAAGAAAAAACGGCTGAAGGCCAGCCAGGTAAAATGCTGCTGCCATGGCTGGCCCGAAACAACCAGTGGCAAAATAGTAGTTACATACATCCATACAAAGGAAAGAAAAATGGTTTTACCAATGGCTATCCGCCTGAGACCAATAAAAAATTTATGCGGGATTTTGGGGGCAGAATACAGAAAGGTGACAAAGGCCCCAAATGCTATCCAGAACCAATGCTGGCGGAGCAGGAAAAAAGAAACAGCAGCGCCAATCAATCCAATAAAATAAAGGAGCAAGTGCAACCACTTATATTTTAACGCCCATTGTAATCTTTCTGAACCGGTTGCAGAATGCACGGTAAGCCACCAATGAAAATTATAACTGCATACAGTAGAGAAAAAAACAAACACATAGAAAGACATGCAAATAATTACCTGCGGGAAAAGCAACTGAAGCTGGTAAACCATTATAACAGCACAGAGCGCGATATAAAGGCTGCTGAACACAAAAAAATTGAAAATGCTTTTCAGCATGGAGATACACTCAGGTAAAATGAAAAATTAATCTCTTATTATAACTACCTGGCCGGTAGAAACCGTATCGCTTACATTGCCGGCTTTATCGTGAATCCATATTTTAATATTAAGCGTATCAGGTTGTGGTTTTGAAGGATTAGATCCGGGTATAGGCGGCGGCGTGATAGCTGACTTTAGATTGTTTTCGTAGTCAAGTGCCAATCCAATTTCACCTTTATCGTAATTAGGGAAGTCAGGAATCTTATATTTAATGGAATCGCGGATGGTTGCAACGACCGTTTTATTCAGCCTTTCTTTTTTTATAAATAAAGTATCGCTGATATCCCCTTCTTTATCCGTGTAAGTCAATGTAATGTTAAGATCTCCATTAATGGGAACAACTGTAGCACTAATTGATTTTAATTGAATTTGCGGCTTGGTTTGAAACTTATCTTTGTTACAGGCCAGCAATACAATCAGCACAAACCCAGCTATTAATAGTTTTTTCATATTCAAATGTTATCAACAAATTTAGACGATGCCCGTTGAATTACCTAACATATCAGGTGAATGGAATGATAAAATTTTTAGTCTTCAGCCAGCTCAATTTGAAGAAATGGCATTGCAAACCTTTGCTTACCAGTACACCCGCAACAGCATATACGCACAATACGCCAATGCAGTTGGCAAACCGCCTGAAAAAGTAACTTCATTAAAGGATATTCCTTTTTTGCCCATCCGGTTTTTTAAATCGCACCAAATTGTTACAGGGAGTTTTGAACCGGCAATTATTTTTGAAAGTAGCGGCACCACCCACACCATTAACAGCCGCCATTTTGTAAAAAGCATGGCCATTTACACGCAGAGCTTTATGAAAGCTTTCCAGCAATTTTACGGCCCTGTATCAGACTGGTGCATTATCGGCTTGCTCCCCTCCTATTTGGAAAGGCGCCATTCTTCGCTGGTTGTAATGGCAGATGAACTGATAAAACAAAGCGGGCACAGCAGCAGCGGTTTCTATTTATACGAACATGAAAAGCTCTTTAACACATTAAAGCTCCTGGAGCATCAAAAACAAAAGACACTATTGCTCGGGGTAACATTTGCCCTGCTTGATTTTGCAGAAACCTATCCACTAAACCTGCGGCATACAATTGTAATGGAAACCGGTGGCATGAAAGGCCGTCGTGAAGAATGGACAAGGCTGCAAGTGCATGAATTCTTAAGAGCCAACCTGGGTATTACGTCTGTTCATTCAGAATATGGCATGACTGAGTTATTATCGCAGGCTTATTCAAATGGCAACGGAATTTTTCATTGTCCACCATGGATGAAGGTGTTGCTAAGAGCCGATGACGACCCATTGCAAATTTCCGCAACAGACAGTGGCATTATCAACGTGATAGATCTCGCCAATATATTTTCCTGTTCCTTTATTGCTACGGATGATGCGGGAAAAATACATGCAGATGGCGGGTTTGAAGTAACCGGGCGAACAGACAATTCTGATTTGCGCGGCTGCAGCCTTATGACAATATGAAGAATTTGAAAGTGTGATAAAGATATACATGAGATACAGCGCCAACAATCTTTAACTGTCTGCACTTCCATATTAGCGCTTGTTACACTTAATGTATCTCCGCTTCCGCTGCTGCTGTAATATGCATATCGTTTTTATTCTGTATAAAAACTACTGTCTTACATTCTTTTGCTGTTAATCCTGCGGGCAGGGCGATGCTGGTTGAACCGGTGTTATTGTTCATTGTTTTAAAATTGCGCACCACATTAATATGGTGCAGTAACATGCCTTTATTCTCCCCTCTTTTTACAGTGCTGGACGTCTGCAGCTGTACCAGTGCAATACATACAACACTTTTGCTACCAGCATTGGTTTTATATGTAATCAGCACTTCATTTGTATGGCCTGTTGCAGCACTCATTTCAATAATACCGGTATTGTCATTAGTCAATTCTTTTGCTGTGGCACTGTATAGCCTGCTTTTATCAGACCCCGTAAATTGCGTTTTCCCATTTACCACTACCTGTGGCGTATAAATGCTGTTTAAGTCAAAGGCAGCCGCGTATTGCTGCTGGCGTTTTGAATAATCCGCAGAACTGAATTCATCCTTCCAGCCCAGGTAATCCCAGTAATCAACATGAAAACCCAGCACAAAAACATTTGCCGGGTAATCTTTTGCCAGGGCAGCCACCGCTTCATCTGCAGGCGGGCAACTGGAGCAGCCTTCAGACGTAAACAACTCTACCACTGCAAATCCCTTTTTTGTACCTGTATACTGTAATTGCTTTTTTGATGGCATGCTAAAACCAAATGAAAAAATTACAAATACAAGCATGGTAACACAAGGGCTTACTATCCATGTTTTTTTCATAACGTTTATTTTAATGATGCACTTCCAAATAAATGATTGTACTGCTGGCAATGGATCAATGCATATTTATATATTGAAAAATCAGGAGTACCGGTAATAATATACAATTGATTACCCGCTGTGGATTTAAGTTTTCCCAAATCAATAAAATTAACAGGTTGTATTTCTTTTGAAAGATATACATGCAGATCGGGCCCGTTAGATATGACCACATTTTCCAGCGCCAGCGTGTATTGTCCGCTCTGTAAATGCAGCACTGCATTGCCTGTTACTTTTCCATAAGGCCCGTTTATAAAAACACCTTCACTTCTGGCTGTAACTGTATCTGGCGGAATGGTTTCGTTAAGCCGCGTGGTGGATGTTTGATTGTTTTTTGTGCATGATGTCAATGCAAATAATAATAATGTCAGGTAAAAAATACGATTTTTCATATTGCCTGTTTAAAAATTATAAGATGCACCCAGCCCCAGTGTATTGGCTTTAATTCTAAACCTGTCAACCAGTGTACCATCCGGAGCCGTCTGCATCACCGTATTGGTTTTATATTCGGCAAAATAAAACCCGTAAACAGCCTTAATTCCCCAGCGATCATCCAGTCTGTACTTCAGAAAAAACTCTGAATTAAGGTTACCATAGTCATTGTCGCCGGTAAGCAGCACATTAAAAGATGCCGGTTTTGCGGCAGGCTCTGTACTGGTAATACCGTTGCTGGATAAAATTGCACTGGTGACCCTTCCAAAAGAGAAACCTATCAGATCAATATTAAAACCCAGCGCCCATTTCGCATTAAAGTTATAACCAAAATCAGCTGAGAGATTGACAGCATTTACAAAAGGGCGCTGCACTGTAAGTGTATCCCAGTTTTCTGTTTTCTGGCCTGCAAACACAATTACAAACGGAACGGTGGTTGATCTTGCCAGCCTCCCCGGCGCTGTAATAAAATCTTTTTTTGTTCCAACATAACCGGTATACCTGAGTCCAAGGCCTGCTTCCCATTTTCTTTTTTTACCCAGCCGCCGGGTGTATACATACGATGCCGCTACCGTACCCTGCGACTGGCCCACTGTTGCCGTAAGATCTGCAAACTGGTTAATGCGTGGCAATTGTTTCGGCTGTGCCTGCAGGGCTTTAGTAAAAAAGAAAAACAACCCCAGCATTATTCCGGAATGAAGTATATGCACCAGGGGCCGGGTTGAAAAATTGCTTTTCATTTTTTTAATTTTATACGTAAAAATATAACCAGTCACTGCCACTTTCTGTCCGGCCACCGACATTACACAGTCATTTACGCTAAAAATTTGTTATTGGTTTCCAGGGATATAGTCCGCACCTGTCGCTGGGTGCCTGGGCAACAACAAAAAAGGCCACGGCAGTATAAAACTACCGGGGCCATCTGAATGCTGTTTAAAGCAATTTTTACTTCTGCCTGAAGCTATCGCCAATAAATTGCAAGGCGTCTGTTATGCCGGTGCGCCAGTACGTCCAGTTATGGGCGCCATCGCGTACGCGGTATTCATGTGGTACATGTTTTTCCGTAAACGCTATATGCAACAGGCAATTCCCTTTGGTAAGAAAATCATCATCGCCGCAATCAATCCAGTACTTCACTTTCTTTAAATCATCCGCAGATTTTGTTTCCACTATTTTTAAAATGGCATTGTCGTACCAGGCTTTGTTCAGCCTGTCTTTTGATTTTAATCCGCGGCCAAATAATTGCCCAAATGTAACTTCGAAATTTTTATCTGCCATTCCCACCATCGCATCATCATCAAATACAGCAGCGCTTAATGGTGCAGCTGCAACAAACAGTTCCGGATATTTTAGTGCATAAATTAAAGTGCCATAACCACCCATGGACAGTCCGGCCACTGCACGGTATTTTTTTTCTGCTTTTATGCGGTATGTTTTTTCTATAACAGGCATAAACTCTTTCACAAAAAAATCTTCATACTTTTCTTTGCCATCATAAGAATTAATATACCAGCTTGAGTCGCCATTGGGCATTATAATTATCATGGGTGGAATAATGCCGGTCGCTATTGCCTGGTCAGCGTAGCGGTTTATTTCTCCAAATTGCAGCCAGCCGGTATGATCATCCGTATAACCATGCAACAGGTAAACCACCGGGTAATTTCTTTCTGATTTTTCATAATCCGCGGGCAGGTAGACCGTGTATTTTACCGGCCTGTTAAGAAAGGCGCTTTTCACCGTACTTTCTTCAATTACTTTGCCCTGAGGCTGGGCAACAGCAAATTGAAACAGCAAAAGTGTAAAAATAAAAAAAGTAAGTTTTCTGGCTGTTATCATCATGGCAAATAGAATTTTCAGTAAATGTAAGTTCCAGAACAATTTATATCCAATTTATTTTTACCTTAACAAACAATAATTTGCTTTTTCCCATGAGTAATCAATTGCAAAACAGGCAACGTATACAATCAATAGATGTGCTGAGGGGCATTGCCATGGTTATAATGGCGCTTGATCATACCCGGGATTTTTTTCATATCAATGCAATCACGGATCAGCCTACCAACATGGCTACTACTTCGCCCATTTTATTTTTCACCCGCTGGATTACGCATTTCTGCGCACCCACATTTGTTTTTCTTTCCGGTATGTCAGCTTTTTTAAATGGTCAGAAAAAAACCCGGACACAGCTGAGCAGCTTCCTGTTGAAAAGAGGCGCATGGCTCATTATAGTTGAAATTGCTATTATGTCACTGGCTCTTACGTTTAACCCTTTCTATAATTTTATTTTTTTACAGGTTATATGGGCCATTGGCATCAGCATGATTTTACTTGCTGCACTTATCCATCTGCCTTTTCGTGTTTTGTTCGGTATTGGCCTGCTTATATTTTTTGCACATAACCTGCTTGATTATCCTGAATCCGCCAAAATGGGAAACATTAATTTATTATGGGGAATTATACATGGAAGAAATGCTATGATTCCGCTGGATACTTCACATGTAATATTTGTCACCTATTCATTTCTGCCATGGTCCGGGCTAATGATTTTAGGTTATTGCTGTGGTAAATTGTTTACACCACAAACCGATCCACTGTTCAGAAGAAAAATATTATTGCGTACAGGTTTTAGCCTGGTTCTTTTATTTACTGCGCTCCGGCTTATCAATATGTACGGGGATCCTTTTCCCTGGGCCACACAAAAAAACAGCATTTTTACTTTTTTATCTTTTATGAATGTAAATAAGTACCCGCCGTCTCTTATTTTTTGTTGCATGACCATCGGCCCGGCGCTTATCATCCTGGCCCTGATTGAAAACCTGCAAAACAAGCTTACCCGTTTTTTTTCAGTTTATGGAGGCGTGCCTTTGTTTTACTTTATACTCCATTTCTTTCTTATCCATTTTATTTGCGTTATACTATTCTTTGCTTCAGGCTATAAAATAAAAGATGCATTTAGTGCAGATGTGCCTTTTGGGTTCCGGCCTTTGCATTTTGGCTACCCATTATGGGTGGTATACCTGTTATGGGTTTTTGTAGTACTGTCTTTGTACCCAATATGCAAAAAGTATAAAATTTATAAAAGTACGCACCGGCAATGGTGGCTGACTTATTTGTGAAGAGCAGCTATTAGCCACGGGCTGTTAGTCTGGTAAATTTCGATAAAATTCAGGTAAATTAAATTTGCATTTTTTTGAAAGAGAATAGTACCTGCAACCGGCAACTCTTTCTTAGCAAAAGACTAACAGCTCATAGCTAAAGGCTGGTAGCTTTCTTACTTCTTTGCGATATCTGCTACTGTTCTTTTTTCCAGCACTTTCAATGTAGCATCTCTTACACTCACCATCATGTCATGAAGGCCGCAGCTTTTTTCGTCGCAGTTTTTACATCGCTCATAAAAATTCAGGCTTACACAGGGCAACAATGCAATGGGCCCATCCAGCAGCCGTATTACTTTTGCCATAGGCACCTGGGATGGTGGTACAGCAAAATAATAACCGCCGCCTTTGCCTTTTTTGCTTTCCAGTACGCCGGCTTTTTTTAGTTCCAGCAAAATATTTTCCAGGAATTTAAGTGGTATTTTTTTCTTCCTTGCAATTTCAGCAATCAGTACAGGCCCTTTATCAGTATTCTGGGCCAGGTACATCAGTGCTTTAAAAGCGTATTGACTTTTTTTAGAAAGCATTCGTTTTATTTTTTTCCTTAACCAATTAGCAACCCCTGTATCTATCTCTGTTCACCGGGTACATTTAGTAATATTAAAGACCCAGTACCTCTTTCATACTAAAAATACCCTTTTTTCCTTTCACAAATTCAGCCGCCAATACTGCACCTGTGGCAAACCCTGTTCTGTTATGCGCTGTATGTATGATATCTATCGTATCTACTGCGGAATGGTAACTTACCGTATGCGTACCCGGCGCGGGGTCTATTCTTTTGCTTATAATAGACAATGCTCCCGGATCATCAGTTTCATTATTCACCCATTTATTTTTGCGATCAATCGTGGCAAGTACCTGTTCCGCCAGTGTAACCGCGGTACCGCTGGGTGCATCCTTTTTCTGCGTATGGTGTATCTCTTCCATACTAACAGTATAATCAGCATGCGGCTTCATCAATTCTGCCAGCCGCTTGTTAATTTCAAAAAAGATATTTACACCCACACTAAAGTTACTTGCATATAAAAAGCAGCCATTTTGCTGTTTGCAATAAGTTTTTACTTCATCCATTTTGTCCAGCCAGCCAGTACTGCCGCAAACCAATGGTACACCATACTCAAGGCATTTCATTACATTATTAAAAGCACTGTGTGGTCCGGTAAATTCAATGGCGGCGTCGGCTTTTTCCAGGTTGGCAGCTGTAAAATCAGCGGCATTGTCTACATCTATTTTCAACACAATTTCATGCCCCCGCTGCAGTGCAATTGCTTCAATAGCCTTTCCCATTTTACCATAACCTATCAGGGCAATTTTTATCCCGGTTGCTGAACCCATCTTGCAATAATTTTAATTTTGGCAAATGTAGCCACACGGAATGGTTTAATAACAACAGTCCGGCCATATAGTTGACTTTTCAGCGTGAGGGGTGTAATGCATCCGGGAGCCAGTCCTGTGAGCTGCGCTGATAATAACTTATCATTTAAACTTATCGCTTATTATTTCTTCCCCTACCTCATCAGCTTCCTGGCTTCTCCACTAATAACTTCCTGTACCAGTGTGTGCATTGAACCATGCGGCTGGTTGAGTACAAAATCAAGGATTTTTTTATTAAGATCAAGGCCATTGGCTTCGGGGGGCAATACAGAAGCTACCTGGTTAATCAGGTGTATATTTTGATCCTTGAGGTTACGCACGCCTTCCCAGGCGTCGGCGCTTACATATATCTGCTGGGAAAGATTGTGATCAAATTCCTGCCTGATGGTCTGGGTGAGCAATTGTTGCATCTGGGTTTTGCTTAGCCCGGGCTGACTGGTCCTGCTAATTAAATTGGGGATGGCGATGCGATCCGCCAGTATAACCAGTCGCTCATAAGCTGCCAGTTGCAAAGGCTGCGTGCTGGAAGGAGCCTGTGCAGGTGGCGTATTTACTTTAATTTCTTCGGGCAGCGCTTTTTTATCTCTCTGGTAAAAATAGTAATAGACAATAAGCAGGGCTATTAAAACACCGATACTAATTAAAATAGTGCTGGTCTCCATGGTTGATATTATTAGTTGCAAATGTAAGACCATGCCTAAAAATGGCATATTTATCTTTTTTGCAGAAGCTATAAACTATATTAAGTGCGATTTGTTGTTATTTTTGAATAAATTTTAATGCATGGAGACTGTAGCAGTAACGCCCATAACCCTTACCGGCCGGGCAGTAACAGAAATAAAAAGACTAATGGCCGAAGATGGCTTTGATACAACGAAGGCATTGCGCATCGGTGTAAAAGGCGGCGGCTGTTCCGGCATGACTTATATACTGGGTTTTGATGAAAAACAGGCGGCGGATGAAATTTTTGAAACTGATGGGCTGTCTTATATCATGAATCCGGGACACGCCATTTACCTGCTGGGGATGGAAGTGGACTGGCAGGATGGGCTGAATTCACGCGGATTTACGTTTACCAATCCCAATGCCAGTAAAACCTGTGGCTGTGGTACCAGCTTTGCAGTTTAGTTATTGCAAATCAATTGTTTCATCCCTTCAGCACTGGTTTAAATTATTAATAGTCCGTTGTTTTACTGCGGACTGATTTTATTACTTCTTTCCTACCGGGCGGCTAATATATTACGCCCCTTTGGACTTTAAAATCAGGTTTGGTTCTACTTACTTACAGCTTAACACTTACAACTAAACACTACCTATCCAACACTTCTTCACTCTAAAAGTCCTACCTGCTCTTCACCATCTTTTTCTTTCCAGAAAACACGCACTTTTTGGGTTATGATGGAATCTATTGATTTGCCAATATAATCTGCCTGTATGGGTAATTGACGGCTGAATCTTCTGTCGATAAGTACACAGAGTTCAACTTTTGCCGGCCTTCCAAAATCAAGCAATGCATCCAGTGCGGCACGTATGGTACGGCCCGTGTATAATACGTCATCAATAATAATTACCTGCTTATTTTCAATGCTGAAAGGAATATCGGTTTTATTGGCAACATGTAATTGTTTACGAACATCATCGCGGTAAAAAGTAATATCCAGCTTTCCATAAAAAACACTGGAAGGCGCCAGTTCTTTTTTTAGCTGGTTAACAATTCTGTCAGACAAATAAATTCCCCTGGGCTGTATTCCTATTAAAACAGTGTCTTGCAGGTCCAGGTGGTTTTCCAGTATTTGCTGACTTAATCTTTGAATAGTAACGGCCAGTTGTTGCTCTGTAAGTACTGTTTTCAAGTAAAAAATTTGTTATAAAAATAGTGTATGCCGTTTAATTGTATTCATTTTTCCTTTTCCCGGCAATTTGCCCCAAAAAAATATTTTTCTGATTTTGGCTTTAAACCAGTAATCAAAAGGATATAATTTCTTACCTAAACGTTTGATTTACCCGGGAATTACAAAAGTGTCAGCGTTCCCTGTAAATCACCGCTTTCATGAATTTTATTTAGGTTGGCATTGTGTAAAATAGATTTTATTTTCGCAGCAATTTATATCAACCCAAAACAGCCCGTAATATGAACATGGTAGACTCGTTAGAAAAAATTCCGGTAACCATATTTCCTTCATTAAAAGAGGGTTCAGCCTTTATTGCGAAAGAAATAGCTGCAACCATTAAGGCAAAACAAGCCAGGGGAGAAAAATGCGTACTGGGTCTTGCCACAGGCTCTTCCCCCAAAACCGTTTATACAGAATTAATCCGGCTGCACAAAGAAGAAGGGCTCAGCTTCAAAAATGTTGTCACTTTTAACCTGGATGAATACTATCCCATAGACCGCGACGCCATACAGAGTTACAACCTCTACATGAAAGAACATTTGTTTGACCACGTTGATATAGACGCAGCCAATTGCCATGTGCCCAATGGTGAAATAAAAAAGGAAGATATAAAAAAATTCTGCGCTGATTACGACGCGCAAATTGAAGCCGCAGGCGGTTTGGATATACAGATACTTGGCATTGGTAATAACGGTCATATCGGTTTTAACGAACCAGGATCGAGTCTTTTTTCAAAAACAAGACTGGTGCCCCTGGAAAACTCTACGAGGGTAGCCAATGCCCAGGAATTTCAGACTATTTCAAACGTACCGCGCCTGGCCATTACCATGGGCATCAGTGTTATTATGAAAGCCAAGAAAATTTTGCTGATGGCCTGGGGGCAAATGAAAGCGCCTGTAATTAAACAGGCGGTAGAAGGGGTTGTTACAGAACAAATTCCTGCATCACTGCTGCAGCAACACAATGATACAACCTTTGTGCTTGACGAAATTGCCGCTTCTGAACTTACACGTTTTAAATTTCCATGGCTTACAGGTGAGTACGACTGGTCGCCTGTAATTATTAAAAAAGCCGTGGTAAATATGGCACTGCAGTTAAATAAACCGGTATTAAGTCTTACCAGTAAAGATTATAATGATTATGGCCTCAGTGATCTGCTGGTGGAAAAAGGCGATGCGTATGAAATTAATATGCAGGTGTTTTATATGTTGCGCGATAGTATAACAGGATGGCCCGGTGGCAAAAGCACCCCCCTTCCCAATCCGCCTGAAAGAATGAACCCTTATCCAAAACGGTGTTTGATATTCTCTCCGCATCCAGATGATGACATTATTAGTATGGGTGGTACATTTATGCGCCTGCACGACCAGGGGCATGATGTGCATGTAGCTTACCAGACAAGCGGCAATATTGCAGTAACAGATGAATTTGTTACCCGCTTTCTTGATTTTGCTGTAGGCTTTGAAAACATGTTTGGCATAGACAGCAAAAAATCTCAGGCAATACTGCAGGAAGCCGGGAATTTTCTCCGCTCAAAAAAATCTAACCAGATAGACACGAAAGAAATACGTGCCATTAAAGGTTTAATAAGAAGATGTGAGGCGGCGGCTACCTGCCGTTATGTTGGCATAAAAGATGAAAACATTCATTTTCAAAATCTGCCTTTTTATGAAACTGGCCGCATAGAAAAAAGGCCAATGGGCGAAGAAGATGTACAGATTACAGTTGATCTTTTAAAAAAATTGAAACCCCAGCAAATTTATTGCGCGGGCGATCTGGCAGATCCGCATGGTACACACAAAGTTTGCCTTGATACTGTATTTGAAAGCATGCGCCGGCTGAAGGCAAGCGGCGAAGAATGGGTAAAAGATTGCTGGGTTTGGTTATACAAAGGTGCATGGCAGGAATGGGATATCAGTGAAATAGAAATGGCCATACCAATGAGCCCCGACCAGGTATTGAAAAAACGCTTTGGTATTTTCATACACCAGTCTCAAAAAGATTCAGTTCCGTTCCAGGGAAGCGATGCCCGTGAGTTCTGGCAACGCGCAGAAGAACGTAACCGCAACACTGCAAAATTATATGAACAACTTGGGCTTACACATTATGCTGCTATGGAAGCATTTGTACGCTGGCATTATTAATGTTTATAATGGTTATAGCCGGATTAAAGTGATTGCTGCCGTAAACGCTGCACTGAATATGCAGTATAATCAATCATCAAAATGCCAGCAGGAATGGGTTTCATTTTAAAATTACCCACTGAATAATTTTGTATAGATTTATAATGAATTAAAATGTTAATGCCGCCTGCATAAAAATATTTTTTTAGCCTTCGTTAACATTTTATATAAGATCAGCTCAGTTATATGCAAACAGCGCCGCCCGGCCCTTTACAAGAGAACAAATATACCTGGTCATATGCCTGGTCACAATCCTTATTCAGGATAAAATTTATATTGGTTTGGGTGCTGATATTTCCATTACTAAGCATCTTCCATATATTTTTTGCACATATAGAAAAAAGAGAAGGCTTTGTTTTAAATGACTGGTTCCTGAACCAGATCCCGGTACACAATGTATCATTACCGGTATTTATTTTTATCTGGGGTGCCGCACTTCTTGCAATTATACGTTGCATCAAAAATCCGCGGATTTTATTGTTATTGCTGTGGTCCTACCTGCTGGTATCTGTAAGCAGAATTTTATGCATCTGGATGGTTCCGTTAAATCCGCCCCCGCATCTTATTCCTTTAATAGACCCTTTAACTAATTTTTTTTACGGGAAACAATATATAACCAAAGACCTTTTTTTCTCTGGCCATGCATCCAGCGTTTTCATTATTTTCCTCGGTCTTGAAAAAAAACGGGATAAAATATTTATCCTTTTATCTTTTATGTGTATTGCAGCGCTGCTGCTTGTTCAGCATGTGCATTATACCATAGATTTACTGGCTGCACCCATTGTATCTTACCTGTGCTACAGGCTGGCTAAACTGATTGTATTCAGCGGTCATTAAAAGGCTTCTCCCAGTTGAAAATAAAAGCCCTGCGATTTTGCACCCCTGCTTATACCATAGTCCAGCCGGAGGTTAAGTTTTTCAGATTTTGTGAGCGCAATGCGTAAACCACCACCATAAGAATATTTTAATGCTTTTGTGCCAAGGTAATCGCAATTGTTACTTACATTTCCAACGCCGCCAAACGCCACTGCACCCAGTCTTTTGTATACAGGTACCCTGTATTCGGCCTGTAAAACAACCTGATCTTTGTCGCGGTAGCGGCCGGCATAATAACCCCGCATACTGTTGGCGCTTCCGAAGGAAGCAAGGCTTCTTAACGGAACGTTGCCATTATTTAAAAATGCATATGCCTGTAATGCCAGCACCTGCTTTTTATAAATTTTTATAAAACCGCGTGTGTCAATAATGTAATTGGTATAAGTAAAATCAGATCCCAAAAAATGGGCAAAATGATTGAAAGATCCCTGCAGAAAAACGCCTTTATCCGGGGCAAAAGCATCATTCCTGGTATCATAAGTAAGACTGGCTCCCAGGCCTGAAACCTGGTAACCATGCCTTCCCGGTATATTCTGTTTATCAAATAACCCACCCGGCTTATATTCTACCTTTATAAGGTTTTGGTATTCATATAATACTCCAATAAAAAGATGCCTGGACAAAGATCGCTGTCCGTGGAGGTATACATAAAATTGGCGGAAATTATACATTTCAGCATTACTGTCGGGGGCTGTTCTTCCCAAACCCCAGAATTTATCGGGGAAAAAACTATAAGATAATTGTTCGCTGAGAATATATTTTTCGCCCGGAAAATAGATGGTTCCACTGACCGCTGAAATAAATTGCTTTTTTAAAGAGTACAGTACAAGGCCCTGCAGGTTAGACGTACGGATAATGCTGTCTTTCTTATTAATATGAAAGGTGCCGGAAATGGCTGTTCCAAACGACCAACTTGTTTCAATTGATCTGGCTATAACAGGCAGCACCAGCAGGTGGTTTCTCCTGGGTAAACTATCCTTTTGCGCCCTGCAGTTGACAGACAGCAAAAGATGGACAGGCAGAAAAAGTGCAATAAAAAAACTATTTTGGCGCAATCTCATCAGGGGGCTTGGTTATTACAAAGCAAAAGGGGTATAAACATAGCAAAAAGAACCAAAAAACAGTTGTTTTTTGAAGATAAAAATTAATGAGATTTTAATTTTTTGACCAAAACCAATTTTGTGGATCATATTTTTTTTAAAAGGGAAATAAAGCAGGCATCCGGGCAGCGCATAAGTACGTTTGTAATCAAAATTTCTGATGTCTGCTACAGTTTAGTCAGCAAGCCGGTTATAATGGCCAGCCCGATACTCATTAATGTGCCAACCACCAGGTATTCAGTTTTAATCTCCTGCCGGTCCTTTTCATTAAAGCGGATGATCCCCTTTGCAGCCACCAGCAGGCCAATGGCAGAAAACTGGCTGTACAATACAAATATGAGTATGATGATGCGCTCTGCAATACCAATCCATTTTCCTGCATTGGCCAGGCTTTCTCCGCCGGTAATCTTATCGCGCCACTGTTTGGTAAACTGCCCTATTAAAATACCTGCGGGCGCCGTTAAAAAAACAAAGGCGGTGATAATTTTCCAGATAGCGGCCTGTGTATTCAGGTGTTGCCACTGCAGTACTACGTCGCTCCATTTTATAAAGATGACATACCAGCACCCGGTGATAACCAGTAAATGCAGGAACTGATCAATAAGAAAATAAATAACTGTATTCTTTTGGTACGATTTCCAGCCATCTATCAGGGTATGTGTTACAAGGATAACAATTGCAGGCAGCCAATACTGCGGTCCCATCAGTATCCAGGCCATCAAACCGGTGATACACCCATGGAGGTATAACTTTGCTGATGAGAAATGTTTTGTATTACGATCATCTACCCAGCGTTTGGGCTGCAGTATAAAATCTGTAAGCAAATGAGCCAATATAAGTTTGATTAACCAGACGGATGCTATAGTCATATTAAATGGTTAATGATGTTTGTGTATTGCTGTATCAGCTTTTCAATCCCGGGCCACCTGCCTGCATTTACATGCTGGTTAATGGTACTTTTTGATTTTTTTAATTTTGCCGCTACTGCCTGTTGTGTATCTCCTTTCAGCAGCTCAAAAATAACACCTGCCTGCTTACCGGTCATACTTTTAAAAATGGCATTCAGATAATCTGCAATTACCTGCAGGCCTTCATTGGCCAGTGCATTGGAGGATGCAATGACCAGTCTTGTATCGTTTTTAGTTATTTCATCAAACGCCCTGCCGGATAAAACAAAGGCCTCTCCTTTTGCTGTACCCAGCATGGTAACCGGGGTATTTACTTTGCCTATACCAATGCTTACCCGTATATCTGAAATAGTGGCCGCATTTCCGGCGGCACTGATGGCGGCTGTACGGCAAAGCAATGCAGTTTGCAAAGCACTGCCCGCATTTTCTATATATACCTGGAAACTGTCTCCCCTGTAGAACTCAAACCGGTGGCCTGCCATTACCTGTTGTAAAGCTTTTAATAGTTTCTTTTCCACAGCCGGCCCCAGTTGTGTTGAGTTTACAATATCGCCCGTAAGTACAGCCCGGATTGCCATGTGTATTGGTTGAGTGACTGTAAATATACGAATTTTATTTAAGTTCGTATAATTAAACGAATATATAAATTATTCGTACAAATAGACGAATCTATTAAATATCCGGTAAAACAGGCGAACCATATAGCAGAACAAACCAGTCCTGTATTATAACTAATTGTAGAAAACAAAAGAAGACATACTCTTCATAAAGAAGAATCCGGGAATGAATACCGCGGACAATAAATGAACCAGCCAGGATTATTTTATAAGTGTATTATGACAGCTGCGTATCGCAAACAATCTGAAAACCCGCAAAAAAGTTGCAGCTATAAAGGTATAAGTTCAATTATACAAGGCTCTTTAAAACGGAAGGCCGGGAATACATACAGTCTGTCGGGCAACGGCCTGTTAAAAAAAATCTTTTCCATTTGCACTAAGTGCACTGATTATCTTATATAATGTAAGGACCGTAATATTTGTTTTCCCGGATTCTATTCTTGACATGCTGGCTTTTTCAAAATTGCATTCCATAGCCAGATCCTTTTGGGAAATATTCTTTTTAACGCGCAATTCTTTAATCCTTGCACCCAAATTTGTCAGGAATTCGGTTTCAGTCATACTTAATTTTGAAAAAAATAAATATCGGCATATTTGATTTAATAACGGCAGCCTTACATGAACACTACCAGTATTTCAACTATTAATGCAAAAAAATAAATTAAAGAGAATAACAGACTATGATAAATATCCAAGAAATGAAAAAGCAAGAAAAAAAGATAAACATTGTATTAAAAGACAACCTTTGTATGAGTAAGGTTTTACTATATTAATTTCTAACCAAAACCCGGGAACCTTAAAAACAGCAAAATTTAATTTTGTTCAAACCTATCTATATATAAGCTAACACTTTTTTCATGTAAAAAGTTTTCCGTCTTTCATTTATTTAAATTAGTGCTTTAAAACACAACAATTAAACTTTCCAGGGCATCTGAAACCGCTTCGGTCGCATGGCCCGGCTACCGGCTGCCATAACAGCTGCAGTAAAGCAAAGGAAATCCGTTAAAGAAATTATAGATTATAAATATGCTTTAGACCAATCTTCAATTGTAGCCATTACACAGCAAAAATGTATCATTCTATATGCAATGATAATTTTTGTAAAATTTTTAAATATACGGCCAGACATAAGCGAAAAGAAAAAACTTGAAGCCGAACTTTTTGAATAGCAGAAAAAAGAACAGCAAAAGATGATGACGATAGTACTGGAAGCACAGGAAAAAGAAAGAAATATGATTTGATCAGTTTGATTTAATTACTTTTAATTGTATGCAGCAGCTACATAAGCTACCGCGGTTTCATAATGGCAATCTTTCCATTGTTCCTTGCAAACAAGTATGCTTTCCCCTGTCCTGAAAGATGAATTAATTTAATATCCCTTATTTCTCCAGTCGTTTCCAGACCTGATTCAACCGGAATAACCGGAGTAAATTGCAGGTTGCTTTTTTGCAATGAAAGAGCCGGCAAAGCTGCATCATATCTGCCTTCATAAGGTATAGTGCCATAAAAATTACCCGCAGAGATTATATCATTCTTACCATCATTATTAAAATCATCAGAGACAAATGAAAACACAGGCGTCCATTGCGACTGGAAAGGCAATTTTGTCAATTTAAAATCACCTTTGCCGTTATTTATTAATAAAACAGATGATAAGATGGCGGCGTTCAGTGTTATTACTTTATCCATCTTGCCTTCTAATATTTTATCAACGGTTTGCCCCGCAAATGAAGTATAACTCAAATACCTTTTTTTTATCAAAGCCGGCAATCTCTTTTCGAGTTCATCCTTACCCAGGAAAGGATAATACTGCTTTTCATATTCTGTTGCCAATAATTGATCAGGTTGTCCATTGTTATCAAAATCGCCTGTATACAATTTCAATGGAAATTCTTCGCTGGCATGGAGCTTCGAGTTTTCTCCCCAGTTGCCAACCAGTAAATCATCATATCCATCGTTATTCATATCGGCGGCATAGATAGTTGTCCATAATCCCGTTGTATGTGCAAGGCCAAGATCAGTGGTT
>JBDSOC010000167.1:0-33754 GCA_039915085.1 Chitinophagaceae bacterium | reverse complement strand
CAATTTCAACACCGTTTAACCGGAAATCAATGGAGGGAAAACTGGTCCAGGGGCTTACCTCCATAGCACGGATAGCAATTTTGCCCCTGACATGTACATTTAACTGGCTGCTGATATATTGAAGAATGCGCTGTTGCTGATGGTTGATATATACACCAGCTATAAACAGCAGCAGTAAATAAAAGACTGCCAGGCTCCCCAGCAGCCACCCGGTAATTTTAATCACTTTTCTTGTCAATAGCATAAGGACAGATTATCTATACTGATATTACCACTTTTAACTACGAACAGCCATTTAAAAAACAGCATGCCTGCAGCATCATCAGTAAAACTGCATACACGGTAAAAATAGGTGTATTGCATTGGTGCCTGAATGATTTTATTTTGTTGGCGGTGGATGTTTCACACCAGCATAGTCAAACGCTGTACCGGGTTGCCGTTTCGGTTCATTAAACCGGCGGCTGTACAAAATTTCTACACTTATAGGCGAAGTGCGCCCGCAACGGGTATTTATTTTCCGGCCGACCGGCTAAAAAGGAATCCGAAGGCGGTACAACAGCGCTATTATCAGGGTATTGCAACAATAAATAAAACCATGAGATTTGCCGGCATGATACCAGCAAATGACCATCGCAACAAAATTTGTTACCCGCCCCGGCGTACCAGCCGGATATTTATTAAAAGATTAATTGTATAAAAAAGAAGAATAAAAGCCACGCGGCGGCATAACTACACTGCATTATTTATTGATGCAGCTGGGAAAATTAAGTGGCTATACTTTTTTTTGCGCAGTAATTATGTCACTAATTCGATATATACAGCCGTACCGTTGCCGGGTTGGGAATGTATATCAAGATTGCCTTTACAATAATATACACGCTCTTTAATGTTCCTGAAGCCAGCACCTTTTTTCATATCCAGTAAACCAGGATCAAATCCTTTTCCATTATCTTCTACAGTAATGCCAGTTTTAGCAGGTGCCTGCGAGAGTTGCACAATGATCCGGCTGGCGGCCGCATGTTTGAGTGCATTGTTGATCAGTTCCTGAACGATGCGGTAGATGGTGAGTTGTGCCTGCGTGGCAAGCTTTCGCTTTTCTCCTGTTTGCTGGTAGGCTACCTGTATACCTGTTGACGTTTGAATTGACTGGCAAAAATCTTTCAGCGACTCCTCGAGCCCAAATCTGACCAGGCTTTCAGGCATCAGGTTATGGGCCACTTTGCGCAGTTCCGCAATTGTATTGTCCAGCATTTGTATTGATCGCTCAAACCCGCTAAGTTGCGCGGCCGGCAGTACCAGGTTTTCTTTCATATTTACAAATGACAGCTTTACCCCGGACAACATGCCACCGAGGCCATCGTGCAAATCTTTTGCAATTCTTCCACGTTCTTCTTCCTGGCCTTTGAGGATAGAATCCGCAGTGAGAAGTTGCCGTTCGCTTTCCAGTTCTTTGATCTTTTGTTGCTGTATCTCCTGTTGCTGCCTGGTTATTTTCCGTTCGTTCTTTACAGCTTTTGAAGCCAGCCACCCAAATAGTAACATAGACACTATTGTTCCCACAAAAATTTTATTGAATAAAGCATCGTGTTTTACAGCCGCCAGTTGCGCCTGCTTCTCATTTTGCAACCGGAAAATTGCTTTTTGTTTTTTATCTGTTTCATAAATGGCTGCCAGGGTGCTGCTCTGCTTTAGGTTGGTGGCTGAAAGAATGCTGTCTTTGAGCGCAGTTGCCTCCTGGAGAAAGGCGAAGGCGTTGTTTTTGTCGCCGGCTTTGTTGTAATACGCCGAAAGATTTTCAAGAGCCGCTACTTTGGTGACCTTACCATTTGTTTGTTGCGCCAGTGCCAGGTTTTCCAGTGCATATTTTTTAGCCAGCGCGAGCCGGCCTTGTTTTAAAGAAAGCCTGGAGAGATAATCCAGTGTGCTCATAATACTTTCACTGTGATCAATGTCTTTGGCTGCGGCATAAGCTAACTGGAAGTAATAGTAGGCTGAATCAATACGGTTCTGCAGGAAATATACCTGGCCACGGCCTTCATAATAACTGATATTAATCATGATTTCTTCCGAATCGGGAATATAGGGTTTTGATTTATCCAGGTAATTGGTAGCCGGTGTTAATGCATTCTTTTTTATGTAAATATCCACCAACGATAAATAAGCCGATACAGCAAAAAATTTGGGAAATTTTAATTCTGCCAATGATGCTTGTTTCATGGAATAAAAAATAGCCTGGTCCGTATTTTCCAATCGCTGGTAAATGATGGTGATATCCTGGTAAATGTACAGGGTAGCAAATGATGGGTTGAACTCATAGTATTTAAGTGCTGAAAAATAATTATTCAGCGCTTCGTAATAGTTTTCCTGCGCTAACAATAAGACACCCTTCCACCGGAATGCCTGTGCACCGGTTTCAGCAAAATAAGGCGCATTTTCATTGCTGGTCACCTGCAGGACCGAATCAAAATACAGGCTGGCTTGTAAAGGATTGTCTGCACTCCGGTAAAAATTGCCCATAAAAAGATAGCTTTCCGCAAGACCCTTTGGATAACTGAGTTTCCTGCTGATCGCCAGTGCTTCTTCGCAATAGGGCCTGACCTCTTTTTTGCGTTTTAAAAAATTGGCCATCAGGTACACATTGCAAAGTGCCTTCACCCTGGCGGTATCGGCCAGCGGGTATTGTTGAAGTACCGCAATAGCGCTGTCCCTGCCTTTTTCATACCCACTGAAAAAACCGCCCTGGGCAATACCAGCCCTGGGTAATAATATAGCAATAAAAATGCAAACAGTAAATAGGCGATGCAGGCAAGCCATGGGATATGCTAGTTGATACCTTGTAAAATAGCAGATTGTTTTGCAAAACCCGTTCAATGTTCATAAAATTCACCCCTTTACGGTAGTCCGCTGATTCATTGTCTATTTTTTTTAACCTGGAACAGTTGAAGTAATCCAGCTGCCGGCCAGAACAGTGAATAAATTTTCCTTACTTACAGGGCCACCCTGCAGTTAGCAAACAAGTTGTAGAAATTATTACCCCGTTTATATTCATGTAGTACGATTGGATTGAGCGTGAATACTGGCACAGCAGTTGAAACTGGTAAAACGATATTTGTTCCTTATTAATTTACTAATACATTAAATGCAACTTTATGGGAAATCTACTGTACATCATCGCGGTTATATTAATTATTGGTTGGGCAATCGGTTTTTTCGGTTATGCTGCCGGTGGCCTCATTCACGCCCTGCTCGTTATTGCAATTATTCTGATTCTGGTAAAATTTATTGGCAGGCAGGCTTAGACGGAACAATGGTCGGTTAGGCCGACCCCGTTTTTAATTCATTTTTAAATTATACAATATGCAGTGGTTGGGAAGACGGGAAAGTTCAAACGTAGATGATCGAAGGGGATTGTCTGGTGGTGGCCTTGCAACAGGCGGTGGTATTGTCGGCGTGATTATTTACCTGGTATATTCTTTTTTTAGCGGGAATAGTGTTGATCCTTCGCAGATACCATCTATCGCTAACCAGGGTAATAGCAGTAATACGCTCAGTCCTGCCGATCAGCAGGCGGATGACAAGCGTGCAAGTTTTGTAAAAGTAGTATTGGCCGACACCGAAGATATATGGGGCGAATTATTCAAACAAAACGGCAAGGAATATACCGATCCCACACTGGTATTGTACAGGGATGCGGTTGCATCGGCTTGCGGAGGTGCAAGTGCTGCGTCAGGTCCTTTTTATTGTCCCAGTGATGGTAAGCTCTATATTGATCTATCCTTCTACGAGGAGATGCAAAACAAACTACAGGCACCGGGTGATTTTGCGATGGCTTACGTAATTGCGCATGAAGTAGGGCACCATATTCAGGCCCTTGATGGAACAGCACAAAAAATAAATCGTTTACGTGAACAGGCTGGTGAAAAGGAAGCCAACAAGTATTCGGTGATGCTGGAACTGCAGGCAGATTTTTATGCCGGTGTGTGGGCGCACTTCGAACAGCAAAAGAAAAATATTGTGCAGGAAGGGGATATTGCGGAAGCATTGAATGCAGCCAATGCCATTGGAGATGATCGCTTACAAAAACAGTCTTCAGGTGTTGTTGTACCGGATGCGTTTACTCACGGCACATCACAGCAACGAATGTATTGGTTTAAAAAAGGCTATGAAACAGGGGATATCAAGCAAGGAAATACTTTTGTGGCAATGGCACAGAACTAAACCGTTGTTTAAAGGACATGTTTTTATTACGTGCTGTTGCATAAAAAATTCCCGGCATTAAAGAACAAATGTTAAGCAAAGTGTGTAATTTCTAACCAGAGATCGCTTTATAATACTCAAAACAAAAAAGCTTTGTAAATATTTGATTTACAAAGTTTTTTTGTTTTAAAGTGCCGGGGAATGGATTTTTTTAAGATTGATAATTAATTTATTTTATTCTTGTTCACCTTTTTTTCACTGAGTAAAAGAAAAAATCGCAGTTTTAATGTATCTCATACTCAAAGACAAGTTCCATGTAAAATAGAAAAGTTATTCATTTCCGATATTTGTTTACCAGCATTTGGTAAGTGACCGGCCCCGAATGTTTTTCAGAAAGAGAACCTTTTTCATCGTAAAAAAAAGTTGTCGGCCTTATTTTTAATCCGACGTTTTCCAGCAGAAATGAATTAAAGAAGAAGTTGCCGGTGAAATTTCTTTTTGTGATAAAAGGTAATCCTATTTCCGGAGTTTCATCAGATACAAAAATGAAATTAACCCGGCCGCGAAGGGTGTCTCTCGCTTTCAACAAATCAGGCAGTTCCTTCACGCAGGGGGCACACCAGGTTGCCCAAAAATTTACAACAGTTGGTTCACCAATATAAGTGGCTGTATTTACCGCAATGTTTTTTGTGTCCCGTAGCTGGAGTTTGGCCAGGGGAATGTCCTGGGGCTGAAGGTAAATATAGAAAGCAACAACTGTGATTAGCAAAGCGGTCACCAAACCAGTTACACATCCCCATATAAAGTATTTTCTGTTCATGCTATTGCAAAATTTTGAAAATGATAATGCCGGCTACAATAAAAAATACTACACCGCATGTTAGACCCAGGAAAAAACTTTTCAATTTGCTCATGGCTATTTTATTATTGTGAATGGTTATGGATGTTGTAAAGGTAGAAAGAACATCACATTAATTTTGGTCTTCATATAGTAATATTGCAGGGGTTCTTTCAAAAATTCTGCCACTACAGAGGTGTGGACCAGTACCGATGTTCCCGGATATGCATTATTTAGGACCAGAATGATACAGAACGTAACACCGGCGATGATGGCCGCACTTGAAAAAGCGGGTTGCGGTGGTTTCATGGTAAAGATAGCCATCCAGTCGAAAACTTATTCGTTGACGACAATCCTTGTAAAGGCCCAGACACAAAATTTTCCGGCATCCATGTTTCAGGTGCCTTCGGGGTATAGCCAATCACAAGCGGGTTTTTAAGAACTATTTTTATACTATGAAATCGTATACACCCAGCGTTCATTATAGCTTTACGCTGGCATGTTCTGGCACAGATGCCGCCATGAGTCCAACGACTCACATTTATAGAATCAATTTTCAGCCTCCAGCAATGCTGCGTATTCGAAAAGCAAATCCAAACAAGCAAAAAAACTCTTCATTTACTTGACTACATTTCTTTTTACCTCCTATATTTGCAGCCCGTCCGGATGAATTGTGCGGAAGGAACCTGAAAGCCTTTTTGCAGGCACACCTGCCCAGGTGGCGAAATTGGTAGACGCACTGTGTTCAGGTCGCAGCGTTCGCAAGGATGTGATGGTTCGAATCCATTCCTGGGCACTTTAATAACCCTGTAATTCAATATTAATCATTGATTTACAGGGTTTTTATATTTTGAGTTATTCACATTACCGCGCTTTTTAGCTTTTACAGGCATTTTTAGCGAACGCTATGGCGCTTTTTTTTCACCAAAAGCTTGCTGTTATTTCAATCATTATTTTGCAAAAGCTTAAAAAACTAACTCCAAAACACGATGTTAGTTTGAATGGAATAAGGCTGCTGGGTAAGAATTCTTCCGGCATATTTACCCGTACCAGTCCCAAGAATGGATTAGAAAATCACAACAAGAATGCTCTGCTAATACTTAACGCAAGCGTGCAAAAATGATTCTTAAAAAGCAATCCATTGCATCCGTCCATATTGCTTTCTACAAGATAAAAAATAATTTTCTTGATTTTGCGCGGACTGCTGTAAACAATTTGAGCCCTTTCTAAGGGCTGATTGTATTTTCTGCTGACAATAATTTCAGAACCCTTTGCGAGATTACGGAAGGTTTTTATTGTCAAAATTTAATGGCAAAACGCCTGTCAGTTATTTGAGGGAAAAGGGTGATGAAGGGCGGAAAAAAGCCTGGCTATTTTTCTGAGAACCCGGCGGCTGAAATTGCCTGTTAATCCGGTATAAAGATTGCTTCAACTGATAATTACCAGCCAGTACGCAAGCATAATCTGTAACTGACATAATAAAATAGCGGGATTCATAATCTACGTAACAATTTCATTGAGTTAAATATGAGAAAAAAGGCATTCCTTATTACGCTAAGTCTCTTATTTTTCGTGATAATATCTTTTGGCCAGGATCAACCCGGCGATTCTTTACTGAATCAAACCATACAGCCCAATACCATAAACCATTATCGTATTAAAGCTAAAGTGGATGTTCCGGTATTGGTAGGAGGGGGGACATTTACCCTCTTTAATTTTTCCCGTATATCTAAAAAGTCCCCATCTTCCCAGGCTTTTATAGAAGGGCTTAAAAAAACGGATGTTAACTGGTTTGACCGTTGGGGTATCCGGCCGTATTCAGAAAGGAAAGATAACCTGAGTTATTTGCCATTTTTTGTTTCCATACCATTGCCCCTTATCGTTTTTGCGATTGATAAAAAAATGCGGAAAGATTTTTTTAAGCTGACTTTCTTATATGCCGAGGCAATGACCATAACGGGTGTATTATATAGTACTGCTGCCGCTTATACAAACCGTTTACGGCCTCTTGCGTACAGTCCTGAAAGTCCGCTGGACAAACGGATGTCGTTCGAATCAAAAAAATCTTTTTTTGCAGGGCATGTAGCGCTGGTAGCTACCTCAACTTTTTTTATAGCGCGTTTATTTTCAGATTATCACCCGGAGTCGGGGATAAGATGGTTGTTTTACAGCGTTGCGGGTGCAGCTACTGTTACTACTGCTTATCTCAGGCAGGTTGCAGGTGAACATTTTCTTTCTGATATACTGCTTGGAGCAACTGTGGGAACTTTATCTGGACTGCTAACACCTTCGTTACATAAACACAAAAAAATCAACCAGCGCTTAAGTATTCTTCCTTTCGGCGGACATAACAGCAGTGGCCTGACAGCCTTTTACCACTTATGAACTTATGATTTCAACGCTAATGAAAAGCAACCAATACACCATAATAATTATGTACAGCAAAAAATGTCCTTATAATTTTTATTGATTTTTTACTCCGCTACAGACCGGCTCTTCCAGCCAATTAACAAAACGCCGGTGATCACCAGCAAAGTGCCCACAATTTGTTCAGCAAATATTTTTTCGCCCAGTATAAAATGAGCTTGTATGATGGTAGAGACCGGTCCTATACCCGATACGATAGCAACATTATTGGAACCAATTTGCTTCATGCCATAAGAAATCAAAAAAGAAGGGATAACATTGGCCAGTATGGCCAGCAAAATGCCATACCCCCAATATTCAGTACCGGATTGCAGCAATTGGTAGTTGCCGCCAAATATGTAATGGATAAACACCCCGCAGGTAGATGCCAGCATAGCATAAGCGGTAAACTTTGTAGCACCAACCTGTGGTATTAGTTTACCGCTGCCAACAATATAAATGGCATAAGTAATGGCGCATAAAAAAATAAGAAAACTACCCAAAAAGAAAGCATGACTTGCAATATCAACACTCAATTGTCCAATATATGCAATGGTAATACCCGTATACGTTAGTACCAGCGCAAGTAATTGTATGCGGTTTATTTTTTGTTTAAATACGGTTGCATTAATTAATACGGCAAATGTCGGGTATAAAAATAAAATCAGTCTTTCCAGCCCGGCAGATACGTATTGCAAACCGGTAAAATCAAGAAAACTGCTGATGTAATAACCAAAAAGGCCCAGTGTGATGATCCAGCACCACTGCTGTTTTGTAAAATGGGTATTGTCTTTTTTGTTACCCGCAAAAATGGCGATGCCCAGGTAAAATGGCAATGAGAATATCATCCTTATAGCTAAAAGTGACAAGGCATCTATATGCGTATCATGAAATGCTTTTTTTACAATGATTGCTTTGGTAGAAAACAATACTGCTCCTAAAAAAGTAATTATAAAGCCAGCCAGTGAAATAGTATGTTCTTTTTTCTCCGCCATGAAGTGTTTAATGTTTAAGCGTTTAAAGTTCTTTTACGCATACTGCAGTATATGCAATGCGGGTTCAAATAAAAGGACCCGCATTTTCAGACTTTAAATCATTAAACTTTTTATACCGCTACGTTAAAATCACGCAGTGCATCATTGAGGCTTGTCTTTAGATCAGTACTGGGTTTACGCTGGCCAATTATCAGCGCACAGCCAACACCATATTCTCCCGCTGCAAATTTTTTATTGTAGGTACCTGGTATTACAACACTTCTTGCTGGTACCCTGCCTTTGTATTCAACCGGCTCACTGCCGCTTACATCTATTATTTTGGTTGATTTGGTAAGAACCACATTTGCACCCAGTACTGCTTCCTTTTCTACCAATACACCTTCTACTACGATGCAGCGGCTGCCTACAAAACAGCCATCTTCAATAATTACCGGGCTGGCCTGCAATGGTTCAAGCACACCGCCAATGCCTACACCACCACTCAGGTGAACACCCTTTCCTATCTGCGCACAACTGCCAACAGTAGCCCATGTATCCACCATGCTGCCTTCATCTACATATGCGCCAATGTTTACATAACTGGGCATCAGTACAACGTTCTTTGCAATATAAGCGCCATAACGCGCAACTGCATGCGGTACTGCGCGTACACCCAGTTCTTTATAATTTTTTTTGAGCAGCATTTTATCATAAAACTCAAATGGTTCTACTGTCCACGTTTGCATGGGTTGTATACCAAAGTACATGAGGATCGCCTGTTTTACCCATTCATTTACCTGCCATCCGGCTGCTGAGGGAGCTGCAGTACGCAATCTGCCCTTGTCAACTTCTTCAATCACTGCTTTTACGGCATCACTGTATTTGCTGTCTTTTAATAACTCACGGTTGCTCCATGCTTCCAGTACCAGAGATTGTAATTCCATTCTTAAAAAATTTTTGCAAACATAGTAAAAAAGCAGTTAGCTGTAAGCTGCCGGTTGCTGGCAATAAATCATTGCTGAACATTGGTAAGCCTGGCGTTACCTCAAATAAGTGCGTAAAAAATAAAAAACTTTTGTCCTGATATCTTCTGCGTCAAACATAGGTCCGTAATGTGGCGCGCCGGGTACAATAATCAATTCATTTTTTACGCCGGCCAGTGTTAACCATGATTGTAATACTACAGATTGTGTATAGGGTACTGATTCATCTTTCTCACCCTGCACAATTAAAAAAGGTGGATCATTCTTATCCACATATGTGACCGGACTTGCAATTTTTGCGAGGTCGGGTCTTTTAAGTGGTAAAGCGCCGAGCAGGATAGAAACAGGATTGCGTTCATTGTTAATAGCCGTATCCGGAAAGCCGGCAAGTATTCCAAAATCCGAAGGGCCATAAAAATCAAGCACCATATTTATTTTAAATGATGGTTTTTTGCCACCAGGATAAAAACTGGTTATATTGTTATTCGCAGATAATCCCATTAATGAGGCCAGGTGGCCACCGGCAGAAAAACCGATTAGCGCAAATTTATTCTTATCAAGTTTATATTTGTCAGCATGGTCATATAAAAATTGCACTGCCTGGTTACAATCCTGGATCTGTGCCGGGAAAATAGCCGTTGTGCTATACCGGTAGTCTATAGAAGCGAGTGCATAACCGCTGTCTAAAAAACCTTTCACCGTATTTTTCATGTAACCCATATCGGCATATTTATCATTGAGCATCCATGCGCCGCCATGCACCCAAACAACAAGCGGTAGTGGTTTGGTTGTATTTGCCGGCAGGTATATATCCAGCAAATGAAAATGCGATGTGTCGCTGGCATACGCAATATTGCCATAAGCAATTGTGCCCGCAGGCAGTATTGTTTTCATTTTATCTGCCAGCTGGGCATTGGCAGAATTTAAACCGCTGAGTGATATCAATAAAATAAGGGCTACAGTTAACGGGTGTGTTATTTTTATCATTTTAGATGGATTGTATAATCTTCAAATCTAATTAAAAGTCAGCGCTGTTGATCACCATTCACATACAATGAAACATTTAAAGAAATAGCGGCCTGGAAAGCTAAGTCCTGTGTAAAGATAGCTTCCCTGTTGGGGGATAACCGGAAGGGGCCAAAAAAACCCCTCCATCATTCTTTGGAATGACAGAGGGGTTCATATATAAAGACCAACCAACTTTTTTAAATAATTCTGAAACCAACGCTTAGTTGAAATCCCTGGTTTTTCCATTTATCACTGTTGCTGACGTCATTGATGTTGGTAACGCCCACTATATAACGTCCGCTGAGACGTATACCACCAACATTCAGTTGCGCACCTGCTATCATTGAAAGGTCGCCGGTAGAAAATGCATCCTTACCATTTTCAAAAAGATTTTTATGCTTGTCAAGCAAAATGCCAAATTGTGGCCCGAACTGAAACGAAATAAATTTGGCTGGCGTCAGATTCAATAAAAGCGGGATAGAAATGTAATTCAGTTTTACATCTTTCAGATTTTTAACGTTGAGTACGTTGCCGAATGCAGTATCTGCCTTGGTTTTGTACTGGTTAAATAAAACTTCGGGCTGAATCTGAACATGATTGGTAATCTTAATAGTGGCAAAGGCGCCGGCATGGTATCCATAGTTGAATTCATCAGCAAAGGACTTACCATCTATCTTGGTGATATTAACGCCACCTTTTACACCCAATTGAAAAGCTGGTACGTGCAATTGCGCCATACCGGCGAATGAAAATAAAACAAACGCAAAAAGAGGAACCAGGAGTTTCGTCTTCATGATGTAGAGTTTTTAGTTTGTAATTATTGTTCAAGTTATATGCCATTCAACTATTATAGAAGTTAAATAAAGTTAATAGAATATGAAGGAGATCATAAAATCAGAAATTATAAGCAAAGGTAAGTGAGAATACCTGGCTAAACTTCTGGTCAGTGTCCTGGAAATAATAATCCATGAACCAGATGGGTTGCACATTAAATTTGCCAATGGTATAAAATATACTGGCCGAGAGAGCGGCAGACTGTACCTCGAAATCATTACCACCGGCACTGTCATAGCTTCTTTTAAATTTGGCCAGTGTCAGCCTTTTGGTAGCATAATTAATATTGGTACTGGTTTTTATTTTTGAAGCACCTGTTACCAGGTAAGCGGTAACGCTGGCCGTTATATTGTCTTTCTTTGTGAACACTGCATACCATTCAAAATCTTTGCGCACCGAGGCAGAAAGTGAAAAGTCTTTGATATGATTGGTTGATTCTATTGTTTTACGGATATGCACCCATTCAAATCTTTGCAACAGGTTGATATAACGGTATACTGAATCCGGATAGCTGAGTTTATCTTTAAAATTTCCGGTAGCATATCCCACAGCAATACCATAGCGCCAGCTTTTCCGGTGAATATTGAAATAGGCGTACAAATCATTATCATACGGACTTGCGTTTAACGTAGCCGTGTCTTTGCCGAAATAACGGGTATAAGAAATGCCGGTTGATATTTTACTGCTTATATAATCATACGATGGTGTAACAGCATATTGATAAAAATGAAAACTATTACCCAGGTTGGCAATAAATCCCGTTGCGCTGATGCCCAATCCGCTTTTATGGTAATATGCAAGGGCAGGGGTAAAGGAAAGCTGACGGGTAGTTGCTTCCTGCGTATTAAGTGAATTGTTTTTTATACTGAACGTTCTGTTACCCATACCTGCACTTGCTGAGAAAAAACTTTTTGGTTGCGACAGTGAATCGAGAAATGCATCGAAGCCCATCATCAGTGAATCCATCACTGCAGTGGTATCGCCCTTTGCAAATAATGAATCCAGACGGCTATGCTGGGCAAAACCCGGACGGGTCAATAGCAGCAAACTTCCAATAAATAAAACAGTCAGTCTGGCTTTCTTCATGAGGGTGAGGGTGCTTTCAGTTCAATATCCTGTAAACGCGGCTATGACCGGGGAAATTGCAGGGAGTTTAATCAGGGCCCTTTATTTTAGAATTTATCCCGAAGCTTTCGGATTGTATGTTGAAGTACATAACACAAAAAATATAACACACAACACAATTCTATACCAACTCTATTACCGTTATCTCTGGTAAAATTCCCACCCTGCCGGGGTAACCTATAAAACCATACCCACGGTTTACATAGATTTTTTGTTTATTCACTTCATATAAACCCGCCCATTCTTTATAAACGTATTGAACCGGGCTCCATTTAAAACCGGGTATTTCAACGCCAAACTGCATACCATGTGTATGGCCAGCCAGCGTTAAATCGATATCACTGTATTTGGGTTGTACTTCAGCATCCCAATGACTGGGGTCGTGGCTCATTAAAATTTTAAAAGGATATTTTTCTGCGCCTGTGTAGGCTTTGCCCAAATCTCCATAGGTGTGAAACCTCGGTGAACCGCTTATGTTTTGCACACCAATCAATGCTATCTGTTCTCCATTTTTTTCAAGCACAGTGTGTTCATCCAGCATTAGTTTCCAGCCCAATTCTCCATGCAAGGCTTTTACACGTTTAAGATTTTCGGCTTTTTCTACTGCTCTTTGACCAACAGGATTGTGCCCGTAATGATAATCGCCATAATCGTGATTACCCAATGTAGAATAAACGCCCATTGGCGCTTTCAAACGGCTGAACACATCCATATAGTTTTCCATTTCTACAGCACGATCATTTACAATGTCGCCGGTAAAAAGTATAATGTCAGCGTTCTCTTTTAAAATTTTGTCAACCCCTTTATTAACCGCCTGCTTATCTGTAAAACTGCCGCTGTGTATGTCACTGATGTGTATAATTTTTAATCCTTTAAATGATTTGGGCAAATTATCGTAAGTAAGTTTTATACGCTTTACCTGGTAATTGTATTTATTGGTGAAACCATAAATAAGCGAGCCAAACAACGCACTGCCTGCTCCTATTCCCAGCCAGCTTAAAAATAGAGAGCGTGATATTCCCTGGTTGCTAAAACCTTCTTCTTCTGTATTGCGAAAAAAGATTTTACCCGCAGCCCATTGGATTACACGGCGTATATCATCCAGCAAAAAGAAAACAACGGCGATTAATTTGGCAAAAAACAAACCCAGTACGGTAGCAAATAAATAAGTGCGTAAAACCCGCGGCCAGCTTTCAAAATTGGTAAAAGCCATCAGCAGTAAAAAAATAATGGTAAGCGCCGATAAAGACCAGTACAAAATATAAATAATCAATCTTGTTTTGGGATTGGCACCATTGCTGACTAGTTTTACTGCCTGGAATACATAAATATCAAGCAATACCATAATCGCCAGTATAGTCATTAAGAAAGCAGGACTGCGCATAAATAAGTTGAAGTTTTAGTTTATTGTTCGGAACGTGTCGCTGTTTTTTTTAGTGGTAGATGAATGCTGAAATACAAGACCTTTATCTTACACCTGAAGCCCTGCACCTTCAATAGGCAAGAAATTCATCCAGTTGTTCATCAATGGCCTGTAATGTGCCGGTATCTGTAATTACATTGGCGCCATTAAGCAGTTTATCAACCACTGAAATGGGCAATTTATTTGGATGCACATGCACTTTTACATAATGTAAGATCCCGGTGAGATGTTCCATGCCACGGAGGTTTCCGGCGCGGCCGGTAGAGACACCGGTTAGCAGGGCTTTTTTACCCCACCACACTTTTTTAATATCAGAAATATCAATCAGGGATTTTAAGACCCCGGGTATGCTGCCATTGTATTCAGGTGAAATAAAAATAAATTTATCAGTGGGTATAAGAATATCTTTTTCCAGTTTTTGAATAGCAGGATTGCGTTCATTTACATCAAGTCCTTCTAACGTAACATACCTGGCATCTATACCTTTGTCGCGGAGCAACTGCAGGTATTGCGCGGCAACTTTGCCCGTATTGCTTCCATGTCTGTTTGTTCCGCTTATTATTGTAATCATAAAATTATTTGTACCACCGGCCTGTAGCTCCCGGGTATTTGATTTTATCAGTTTATCAACAATGCTTTACCCTTTTAGTTTTGCTGACAAAGAATTATTACCATGTATTTAAGCCATGTTAATAAAAATATCAAACCACTAAAAGCATTCATTTCTTATCCTGAAACGTTATTTTTGCCCACGCTGGCTGATGGCTCCAACCAACCGTTGATGGGCATCAAACATGAACCATTCCCCAAACTTAGCATATGAACTTAACATATTACGGCCATTCCTGCTTTAGCGTTACCGTACAAGGAAAAATCATGTTATTTGATCCTTTTATTACCCTTAATGACCTGGCCAATACTATTATAGATGTAGATGCTATAAAAGCCGATTTTATATTGCTTAGTCACGGTCACCAGGATCACATTGCGGATTGTGTACGCATTGCTACTCAAACCGGTGCAAAAGTAATATGCAATGTGGAAATAGAGGAATGGCTGAATAAACAGGGCGTTGATAACATCCACCCTTTGGGCGCCGGGGGCAAATGGGATTTTGGAGCTTTTACAGCAAAATGCACGGTGGCGCAGCACAGTAGCGGCTTACCGGATGGGAGTTATGGTGGAAACCCGGTGGGATTTATTATTACCAGCAAGGAAGGTAATTTTTACTATAGTGGAGATACGGCGCTTACTATGGACATGCAGCTCATCCCCAAATGGGCAAAACTAAATTTTGCCGTATTGCCTATTGGAGACAACTTTACCATGGACGCAGCCGATGCCGCGGCCTGTGCTGGTATGATTGAATGCAAGACCGTGGTAGGAGTACATTATGATACATTCGGGTACATAAAAATAGACCCTGAAAAGGCTAAAAAGATATTTGACGCGGCTGGTGCTGACCTGAAACTGGTAAAGATTGGAGACAGTATTGATATTTGACGCGGGAAATTTCACGCAAAAAAACAAAGGAGCAAAGCCAAGATGAGGCCCGCCGTCTTTATTTTTTGCGTCTTTGCGTGGGAACCTGCGGTGAGACGGGTGCGTTACGTGCAAATGTACAAGGGTGCGACGCAAGGATGCCCGGCTTTACACCAATGATGGGTCCACAATAAACTACCAGGTGAACCTGAATTTAATGGCGGGAAGAAAGTTTAATAAGAAACGAAACAGCTAATGGCTAAAACCCGGCAGCTCAAAAATATATGGCAAGAATAATTGGTATCGCAAATCAAAAAGGTGGTGTGGGTAAGACGACAACAGCTATAAACCTGGCGGCAAGTTTTGCAGTGCTGGAGTTTAAAACGCTGCTGGTAGATGCAGATCCACAGGCCAATAGTACCACTGGTACCGGCTTCGATCTGCACAATGTGACCAAAAGCCTGTACGATTGCATGGTAAATGAAACGCCCGTACGGGACGTAATACTTAAATCTGATATACCCAATCTTGATGTGGTGCCGAGTCATATTGATTTGGTGGGGGCAGAAATTGAAATGATTAATTACCCCAACAGGGAAGGCGTGTTAAAAGGTTTGCTGGAACCGGTACGCGACAATTACGATTTTATTGTTATTGATTGCTCTCCATCACTGGGTTTGATTACAGTAAATGCGCTGACTGCAGCGGATTCTGTAATTGTACCGGTACAAACAGAATTCTTTGCACTGGAAGGTCTGGGTAAATTACTGAACACCATAAAAATTGTACAGAACCGCCTGAACCAGCAGCTGGCCATTGAAGGAATTTTAATGACCATGTATGATGGCCGCCTGCGTTTATGCAACCAGGTAGTAAGTGAAGTAAGAAAGCATTTTGATGAAATGGTTTTCAGTACTATTATTCACCGCAACTCTAAAATAAGCGAAGCGCCCAGTGTAGGCAAGCCCGTTATACTCTACGATGCGGTAAGCAAAGGTGCCATGAACTACCTGAACCTGGCCAAAGAAGTATTGCAGAAAAACGATATGACAAAGATTAAGCAGGAGGAACGCATTCTAGAATAACTGTAACCAGGGATTTGGAACCAGGAATCAGCCGGTCGGTTTTTTTCCCAATTTCCAATTTCCAGTTCTCAATTCCATATAACAATGACCAATCCAAAAAAAAATAACGAAGCACTCGGCAAGGGAATCCGCTCCCTGCTGCAGAGCATCGATTCTGATCTTAAAACTACCAGTGGCACATTAAAAACAAATGTAGTAGAACAGGCCACCGGCATACTGCGTATACCCATAGACGAGATAGAAACCAATCCCAAACAACCACGTCACCATTTCGATGAACAGTCGCTGAATGAACTGGCTGCATCCATAAAAATGCATGATATTATTCAGCCGGTTACTGTTTCTAAATTACCGGGTGGCAAATACCGTTTGATTTCGGGTGAGCGCCGTTACCGTGCCGCTAAAATAGCCGGCCTGGTTGATTTACCCGCTTACATACGCCAGGCCAATGATGCACAGTTGCTGGAACTGGCATTGCTGGAAAACCTGCAGCGCGAAGATTTGAATGCCATAGAAATTGCCCTGAGTTATAAAAGAATGATGGATGAACTGGAGCATACCCAGGAGCAGGTAGCAGAACGCATGGGCAAGGAGCGCAGTACGGTAGCCAATTACATACGCTTATTAAAATTACCTCCGGATATACAGGTCGCGGTCCGCAATGGCAGTCTTACTATGGGCCATGCCAGGGCGCTGATAAATGTGGATACTGTCGATAAGCAATTGTATATTTTTCATGAAGTTGTAGAGCGTAAGCTTTCTGTAAGACAAACCGAAGAACTGGTGCGTAAGCTATACAAAACAGCTGTACCCGTTAAACAATCTTTAAATTCGGATTTACCACATGCGTATAAAAAAATAGAAGATAATTTAGCGTCACATTTCAGCACCAAAGTAAGACTCAACCATAATAAAAAAGGTTATGGCAGTATAAGTATTGAGTATTACTCGCTGGAAGAATTTAATAAAATTCTTGATCAGCTGGGAATTTCCGCTAATTAAAACGCATGATGAAAATCCGTTTCTTTTTTTTACTGATGACAGGCATTATTTGCTGCCATTTTTCTTTTGCTCAAAAAAAAGACAGTTCCGGTTTACGGGTACTGGGTATTGATTCAGTAGCTGTAAAAAAAGTTCCGCTTGATTCGTCCGGGAAAAAGAAACACAGTCCCCACAAAGCTACTATGCATTCCCTTATTTTGCCAGGATGGGGACAGGCTTATAACCGCAGCTACTGGAAGATACCTGTAGTATATGCTGCATTGGGGATTACCGGTTATATATTCAATTATAACCGTGTGCAATACAACAAGGTGAAGTATGCTTACTTTTATGTTATTAACAGGGGTACAGCAGACTCGGGTAAATTTCGCCTGAATAATATAACGGATCCGGCATTGAGAAGTTTTGCTGAGGCGGGCGACAGTTACTCATTGCAGTTATACCGCAATGAGTTCAGGAAGGACATTGACTACTCCGTTTTATTTTTTCTTTTCTTCTGGGCGCTGAATGTAGTAGATGCAACTGTGGATGGGCACCTCAAAGATTTTGATGTAAGCAATGATCTCAGCCTCAAAATAAAACCAACTTTCAATGCCCTGCCCAATACAATAGGGGTTAGTTTTGTTTTTAATATTGGTAAGCATTCACCAAAACATACTCCCTGGCAAATGCCCTGATTCAGGAATTGGTAATTAGTAATTTGGAATTGGGATGTCTGTATCAAAAATGCTATTGTTCCCCGTCTGAATATTTTAACCTGCAATTCTTTAGCTTCAACCGCATTCATATTGAAGTGCTGTTTGGCTTTCCTGCTATATTTTCATCAGAAATTATGCTGATGCCGCAGTTCGTAAATTCGTAAGTTTACAACCTGAATACAGTTTAAGCGTATTGTGGTTAATGATTTACTTAAAGCGTATTACTCACAACTTATAACTTATTATGGCCGGTAAAAAAATACTAACGGATAGTGGTATTGAAATTAAGCGGGTATACACCGCGGCTGATATGCCTGCCGGCGCACCGGGTGGAGAGGCGGGTATATTTCCATTTACACGTGGTATACAGCCGGATATGTACCGCGGTAAACTGTGGACCATGCGGCAGTATGCAGGGTTCTCCACTGCAGAAGAAAGTAATAAGCGCTATCATTACCTGCTGGGCCAGGGTGTAATGGGACTGAGTGTTGCCTTTGACCTGCCCACACAAATTGGTTATGACAGTGATCATGAACTGGCAGAAGGAGAGGTAGGCAAAGTAGGCGTGGCCATTGATAGTATTGAAGATATGCGCACTTTATTTGCAAATATAAAGCTGCAGGATATCAGCAGTTCCATGACCATTAATGCAACAGGATTTATTTTACTTGCTTTCTATGTGGCACTGGCAAAGGAACAGGGTGCTGATCTGAAACAACTGAACGGTACGATACAAAATGATATATTAAAAGAATATGCAGCAAGGGGCACATATATCTACCCGCCCAAACCTTCTATGCGAATCATTACAGATATTTTTGAATGGTGCGCGGCAGATTTACCTAAATGGAATACCATCTCTATATCCGGTTATCATATACGCGAAGCAGGCAGTACCGCAGTGCAGGAGATTGCATTTACTTTAAGTAATGGCAAAGCCTATGTAAAAGCGGCACTTGAAAAGGGAATGGATATAAACGTGTTTGGTAAACGTCTTTCCTTCTTTTTCAATGCACATAATAATTTATTTGAAGAAGTGGCCAAATTCAGGGCGGCCCGCAAAATGTGGGCAGTTATTATGAAAGATTTGGGTGCTACCGATCCTAAAGCCATGATGCTTCGTTTTCATACGCAAACCGGCGGCAGTACACTAACGGCTCAACAACCGCTCAACAATATTGCAAGGGTAACCATGCAAACCTTATCTGCGGTGCTGGGTGGTACGCAATCATTACATACTAACGGCTATGACGAAGCGCTGAACCTGCCTACTGAACAGGCTGCGGGAATTGCCCTGCGCACACAACAGCTGGTAGCATTTGAAAGCGGTGTAGCGGATACGGTAGATCCGCTGGCGGGTTCTTATTACGTGGAAGCACTCACCAACGAAGTAGAGCAGCAGGCCTGGCAACTGATAGAGAAAATAGATGCCTTGGGGGGCAGCGTTAGTGCAATAGAAGAAGGTTTTATACAGGATGAGATTGCCCGCAGCGCTTATGAATACCAGCGCCAGGTAGAAAAAGGTGAAAAAATAATTGTTGGGGTGAATAAATTTAAATCAGCAGAAAGCAGCAGCACGCCTTCTTTTAAAATAGACGACAGCATACGCCAGGTGCAAACTGAAAAATTACAACAATTGCGCAGGAACCGTAACCCGGGTAAATGCGATGCTATTTTGCAGGATTTAAATGACAAGGCCAGCAGCGGAGAGAATATTATGCCGGTTGTAATAGAAGCAGTTGAAAACAAATGTACGCTTGGTGAGATTGCAGACACTTTGCGTGAAGTGTTTGGGGAACATAAAGCGTGATAAATGTGTTGCGGGTTAAGCGTTGCGCAAGTTGCAGAAATATATTATTTGCTGTTTAAAAAGCCCTGAAGGGGCGTTATCTGATAGGCCCGGATAAAATCCGGGGGTCTTATAATGAAAATACAAACAGCCCTGAAGGGGTGCAACACAGGATTTAAAGTAAACATCAATCAACCAGATACAGCTATTTTTATGTTGCTCGCTAAACAAGTAAGCTCAGACAATGAGTTACAACAGATACTCAATTTGCAAAAACAAAATCTCCGTGGTGTAAATACGGAAGCCGGGGAAAAAGAACAGGGTTTTGTTACGGTTACGCATACCCTGGAAATTTTACAGCAGATGCATCATATTGAACCCAGCATCATTGTAAAAGACGATGATGTGCTGGCAGGGTATGCTTTGGTTATGCCAAAAGAATGCAGTTCAATTGTTCCGGAACTATTTCCCATGTTTGCCGGTTTAGAGAAACTTGCCTGGAAAGAAAAACCGCTTGATCAGTATCATTTTTATGTAATGGGCCAGGTGTGCGTAGCTGCCGCATACAGGGGTAAGGGTGTATTTGATCTGTTATATAAAAAACATAAAGAAGTATTGCAACACAAGTATGATTTTGTAATAACGGAAGTGGCTACACGCAATACCAGGTCCATGAGAGCGCATGAACGCGTGGGTTTTAAAATACTCAATATAAGCTGCGATGAGCTGGATGAATGGGCAGTAATTGTATGGGACTGGAGCCTCAGCACCGGCCCATCTCCTGCTTCGCTGTAGCAGGGGTGTCTCTCTGCAAAAATCATTTTAATACGGTCTTTGATTTTCAAAAGCCAACTTTTGATTTTATAAAATACGCTACCAGGTATATTTTTTATATATTGAATTTACCGGTCTGTCATACATCCTGCTAAATTTTGTAAGGGCTATTGCAACAGGGTCCCCTTATCACCCGGTGGAGAGGCCGGGAGGTGAAGGAATTTTTCCTTATATTCAATCCCTGATAAATACTACTTCATGAGAATTCCAAAACTTACCTGCCTTACCGGCATTGTATTATTATTTTGCATGGTATCAGCTGCACAGGGCATTCAGCAGCAAATAGATCAAAAATCGAAAGCCGTATTAACCAAAGTAATTGAATGGCGCCGGTACCTGCACCAGCATCCTGAACTGGGCAACCGTGAATTTAAGACCGCGGAAATGATTACCAAACATTTAAAAAGCCTGGGAATAGAAGTTAAAACGGGTGTAGCCAAAACAGGTGTAGTGGGCATATTAAAAGGCGGCAAACCTGGCCCCGTGGTAGCCTTGCGTGCTGATATGGATGGCCTGCCTGTATATGAAAGAGTACAATTGCCATTTGCTTCAAAAGATTCAGCAGATTATCTCGGCCAGAAAGTAGCGGTTATGCATGCCTGTGGGCACGATAGTCATGTAGCTATTTTAATGGGAACAGCAGAAGTACTTGCTTCCATGAAAAAAGATATTGCCGGTACGGTAAAATTTATTTTTCAACCAGCTGAAGAAGGCCCTCCCGGAGATGAAGAAGGTGGCGCCCCGTTAATGGTAAAAGAAGGCGTAATGGATAATCCAACGGTAGATGCGGTATTTGGTTTGCACATTTCTTCTTCTGCTGAATCAGGGACTATTAAATACAAGGCAGGTCCGTTTATGGCCAGCAGTGATTGGTTTACCATAAAAGTAAAAGGCAAACAGGCACATGGTTCTGCGCCCTGGTTAAGTATTGACCCTATAGTAACTGCAACACAAATAATAAACGGACTGCAAACAATTGTAAGCAGGCAGGAGAACATTGTACAGGCTCCCGTGGTAATTACTGTGGGTAAATTTCATAGCGGCGTAAGAAATAATATAATACCGGAAGAGGCGCTGCTGGAAGGAACGATAAGAACACTTGATTCAGGCATGCAGAAAGAGGTGCATGAAAGGATCCGCCGTATGGCACAGCATATAGCAGAAGCCAATGGTGCGAAAGTTGATGTATCCATCGATACAAAAACACTGGTGACGTTTAATGATTCTGCACTGGTGGCTATGATGGTGCCTTCATTGCAAAGAGCCGCAGGTACAGGAAATATTTCTACTACACAGTGGACAACAGGCGCAGAAGATTTCTCTTACTTCGGCACAAAGGCGCCTGCTTTCTTTTTTAACCTGGGTGGTATGCCAAAAGGCGGCGATCCTGCAAAAGCACCCGGCCATCATACACCCGATTTTTATATTGACGACAGCCAGTTAGACACGGGTGTAAAAGCATTCTGCAATATTATATTTGATTACCCGCTGGCAAAAGCAAACGCAGGGAAAACAGAGATAAAGAAAAAAGGATTTTAACAGATAAAATGCGTAAGCAAAAAGCCGGAACTTTTTAAGTTACCGGCTTTTTGTTTTATAGGCTCAGAAAAAAATATAAACCGGACGGATGGAAGGAAAGGTTTTCTGAGTACGATGGGTGGTTTTTACAAAAAAGATAATGGATAAAAGGATTTTAGCTCAGGATAATGGTACGGCGCTTTTCAATGGATACGGTAAGGTCTTTCCGGGATAAGGAAATGTCTTCTACAGGAATTTGGATCTGGCGGTTTTCAATGGATTTGGAAAGGGTTCTACCGGATATGGATATTGCTTTTCTGCAGGATTTGGATTTGGACTTTCGGTGGATTTGGATATTTCGTTCTTGCTGATACAAAGATGTAACACTAATAACCGCTGAGTAAATTAATTCGCCTTTGGTACTGTTTCCTTCGGTGAATGGATGAAAAACGTCTTCGGACCTTTTTCCGGACAACTCATCCTCCCGAATTTGAGAAAATGCGGGAAGTCCGTGGAATCATTTTAAAAGTGATTTGAATATTTCAACCAGCATGTGGGTTGAAGAGGTGGAATAAACAAAAAGCCATCTTACGACGGCTCTATGTTATTGCTCAGAAAAAAAGATGTTTGGACAGATGGAGAAAAATTTTCTGAGTACGATAATGGTCTTTAAAGGATACGGATAATGGACGGACAAAAGGTTTACGGTTCAGGATAATCGGATGTTGGTTTTTTCAATGGATTGGGTAAGGCTCTTTTTAGGGTTTGGATTAGAATTTTTAAAGGATTTGGATGATTTATTCTCAGGATTTGGACATTTCGTTCTTGCTGATATAAAGATGCAACACTAATAGCCGCTAATTAAATTAATTCGCCTTTGGTACAATTTCCTTCGGTGAATGGAAAGAAAAAGACGATAAAGATATTTTTTGGGTAGGTAATAAAAGGTAATACACCTATCGGGTTACTGAAAACAGAGTTTGAGAATACCCTTTATTGTTGCACACGCGTATTATGCAACCTGCAGGGAGTTGCTTGTTCAGGTCAAGTATAAAATTATTATAACCATTTGCCGCGGTAAATGAAATACGGGTAAGCGCCTGCCCGCTGATACTGTACACATCGGCCTGGTAAAGCCCTTCCGCAGAGAACCTGCCGTTTACATATAACCGGTTATTGCTGAGAAAGATTTTAACAGGCGCCGGTGTACTTTTTATCCTTTCTGTAATAATTCCTGAGTAGGTATCTGTACCCATATTATTGCGGAGACGAATCCTGTAAAATACTTGTTCAGCAACATTTAGCAGGCTAATATCGTCAGCATAAGTATATTTTTTTTCCGCCGCATCATCATTTTCCTCAGTAGTAAGCAATGCAGTAAAACTGGTGCCATCCGTTGATCGCTCTATAATATAACGGTTACCTTGTTCTGTATTATAAACTGTATAAGAAAGATTTATTTTTTTTGCGGCAGCGGATGCTGTTATTAAACCCAGTCTGACCGGTAGCAGGTAACCGATACCAGTTGCGCTTATATTATCTGCTACAAACCTGCTGGATCCTCCACTGCCGGAAGAGGCATTATAGCCATATAACCTGAAAGTAACAGCGGTATAAATATTGGTAAAACCTGCACCTGGTGTAACGGTATAGTTGGCGTAGGTAAGCGTCATGCTTCCTGTAGCAATATTGGCAGCAAATCCATCAAGGCTGCTGCGCAACGACCAGCCTGTGGGGCCGCTGCCTGCCGGCGATCCGGTATTACTTCTTCTAATCCTGAGTATCAATGAGCTGATGTCCAGTTGGTAACCAGCAAGTGGCGTTAGGCTGAACTGCATGTACATGGAAGTGTTTATCGGGCCGGTGGGCCAGCCATTTTCACCATAATATTCCGTACCGCCGTTAAAGGAACGGGTAGGAACGCTGGCAGAAAAATCGGCTGAACTCACGGTATTGAATAAACCTGGTGTTCCACTAAGCACATTATTAAAGGTCCAGTTTCCAATGTTTTGAGCAAAAGTCTTTTGCCCGGGAAGAAAGATGAGCGGCAGGATAACAATCAATAATGTATAAAATCTGCTGTGAGGGATTTTAGATATGAATTTATGGATATATGTTTTTTGGTTCATTAGGGCGGATTCAGCTATAGAACGATAATAGTTAACACCTATTACATTTTATTATTGATCAGGGTTAACAAACCCGGTATTTTAATGTCGGCTGCACGCAGGTTTGTGGAAATAATTGCCCGGAATGTTTGTCTGGTCCTTATAAAAGCAGGTTTGTTTAGTGGTATGTCATTTGGTATTTACCGGGTATTCACCTAAAAAGCACCAACATGAAAGTTTTAGCAACTATCTTAATTGTAGCAGGCATCCTTATGATTGTATTCAGGGGATTCAGCGTACAAACAGAAAAAAAAGTAGTCGATCTTGGCCCGGTAGAAATTAATAAAAAAGAAAATAAATGGATTGGATGGCCGACTTATGCAGGCGCTCTGGCAATAGCGGCTGGTGCAATAATTTTGGTAGCGGGTAAAAAGCGTTAGCCTGGTTAGCAATCAATTCAAGCATACTACCGCATTTAAAAAATGCGGTAGTATGCTATTATTTTGCGTAAGTCTACTGTAACCGGTCATATAAGATTTGGTATTTTTAGCCTGTCAATAAAAACCAGATTATGAAGGCTTTCTCAAGTATGTGCCTGGCTGCAGGCATAGTATTAATCTTATTCAACGAATTGTATATAGGAGGAAACGCTCACAAGGGCAACTGGCTAAAATATACCAGTGTAATTTAATTTGTTGCCGGCCTTATTGGTTTTTTCATCAGTAAAAATCCAAACGCCAAAAAACGTCCATAATACAAGCCGCTCTATCCGGCAAATTTAGCCGCAGTCATTTACTGCATTAACCTTTCTTCTGTTCTTTGGCCCAGGCATCTTTTAAAGTGACTGTTCTGTTAAAAACCATAGTTTCTTCATTGCTGTCTTTATCAAGGCTAAAATAACCTTTGCGGAGGAACTGGTAACTGTCCGTAAAATTAGCATTGCGCAGTGCCGGTTCTGCATAGGCATGCTGTATAACCTGTAAAGAAGCAGGGTTTATATAATCTTTAAAATCCCCTTCTTCTACCGATGGATTTTCTACTTTAAAGAGCCGGTCATACATACGCAGTTCGCAACCAATAGCTGTTGGGGCACTCACCCAATGCAGTGTTCCCTGTACTTTTAAACCTGAAGTATCAGAACCGCTTTTACTTTCAGGAATATAAGAACACCTTAACTCCGTAATTTTTCCATCAGCATCTTTTATTACTTCATCACACTGTATTATATAAGCGCTTTTTAAACGTACTTTTTGTCCCGGTGCAAGGCGAAAGAATTTCTTTGGTGGTATTTCCATAAAATCTTCCTGCTCTATGTACAGCTCGCGGCTGAAAGGAACATCACGATGCTTTGTTTGCGGATCTTCGGGGTTGTTTTCACTGCTGAACATTTCTGCTTGTCCTTCCGGGTAATTGGTAATTACTATTTTGAGGGGATCAAAAACAACCATTCTTCTCAATGCTTTTTTATTGAGTGTTTCACGGACAAAGAACTCCAGTAATCCAACATCAATCAGGTTTTCTCTTTTGGCCACGCCAATACGGTCGCAAAATTCACGGATGCTTTCCGCCGGGTAGCCACGGCGGCGCATACCACTGATGCTGGGCATCCTGGGGTCATCCCATCCGGTTACATGATTGCCGGTAACCAGTTCCAGCAATTTGCGTTTACTCATCACCGTATAGGTAAGATTCAGCCTGGCAAATTCATATTGTTTAGAGGGAAATATTTCCAGTTTTTCAATGCACCAGTCGTATAGCGGGCGATGCGGTATAAATTCCAGTGTACAGATAGAATGAGTAATGTTTTCAATAGCATCACTTTGCCCGTGTGCAAAATCATACATGGGGTAAATGCACCATGCATCACCGGTGCGGTGGTGATGTGCATGTTTGATGCGGTACAGCAAAGGATCACGCAAATGCATATTGGGCGACGCCATATCAATTTTTGCCCTCAATACTTTTTCGCCGTCTTTGTATTTACCGGCACGCATGGCAGCAAACAGTTCAAGGTTTTCCTCCACTGTCCGGCTGGCAAATGAATTGCGTTTACCCGGCTCCGTGGGACTGCCCTTTTGAGCAGCAATTTCTTCACTGCTGCTATCGTCTGCATAAGCAAGCCCTTTTTTTATCAGTTGCACAGCCAGCTCATATAATTGTTCAAAATAATCGGATGCATAGAATTCATTGGCCCAGTTAAAACCCAGCCACTTTACATCTTCCTTTATGCTTTCAACATATTCTGTTTCTTCTGTAGCAGGATTGGTATCATCGAAACGCAGGTTGGTTTTGCCGCCATATTTCAGTGCCAGGCCAAAATTGAGGCAGATACTTTTGGCATGGCCAATATGCAGGTAACCGTTTGGTTCCGGCGGAAAACGGGTCAGGATGGATTTGTATTTACCAGCCTCCAGGTCTGCTTCCACAATTTCTTCAATAAAATTGAGTGATTTCTCTTCTTCTTTTTTAATCTCAGTCATAATATAGTCCTTCCTTTACGGAGGGCAAATTTACTGTTTTAGAGGCAGTCAGCCAAAGAGAAAGACAGGGTAGAACGGGCATAAGAAAATTACCCGGCACTGTTGTGGTCACTCACTTCTACGGCAGGAATTCATTGGGCTATTGCCCCATGCGCAGCGCATAACTGTTATCAGGCTTGTCGTATTTTTGAAAGCGGTAATTTGGCGGGTGTATAAAAATGTGAGAAATACAAAACGAAAGATGCATTTGAAACAAATAATAAATATTATTCTTTTAAGAAAGTAAAGAAATACAAGAGGGAAGCATATTATATAAAAACTAAAAGTATTGGTATAATAAACCGGGCTGATATTTTTTTTGTCATATTCCGGCTGTCGTTATCAATGGCGGAATAATGAATTGCAATAGATCGCTTACACACGCATGTGATCCTCCTGCCAGTCTGTAATGGATTTCTTAATAGCATCCGGTGATAATTTTTCTTCAAACGTTTTATCAATCAAAGAAAGCAATTCATCGTCTCCTGCAAAACGCAGTGCAGCAATTTGTTTAAAGCTAAATTTTTTTTCAAGTGGTTCAAAACGCAGTTGCGTAAGTTGATAATAACGTAACCGCATTTCAAGCCGCACTGTCCTGTTTTGATTGGTAAGCGCATAATGCTGGCGCATCATAAAAGATAGTCCGCCCAGCATACACGTAAGCACTGCCATCATCAGCCATTCTGTTTGATTTGCCGGATACGTTACGTAATTCTTTATACAGATAATTAATATGAATAGTACGATTGGATAAAAAATAAAATGATGCGGTGTATAATAACGGATATGGTTTTTGTATTGCTGCTTTGACATATAACTTTGTTTACGGCTGCTGATGCAAAAGCAATGCCTTAATCCCCGCCAGCCTGCCACAGAAAACCTGGCCCGGCTAAGAAAAATTTATTAGTCATTACCACTGTTGCCAGGTATCCTTTTCCTCACCAGCGTCATTTGACCCCGGTGATTGGCTTCGTGTTCGCAAACATGGAACCATTTGCAATAGTTATTGGTGGGCTGGTTTCCAAAAAATTGTGGATCTACAATTGCCAGCCATTTATCGTCTCTTTTTTTAAATTCGGATAAACTTTTTTCTCTTACTTCTTTCAATGCAGACAGGTAATAATCAAGATTATTGCCTTTTATTTGTTTTCGCCCTTCCTCGCCCAGTTCCATAGCAACACTCCATCTTTTCTTATTGGCTTCGCTGAAATCTTTGAGGTTATAAAATGTAAGATCCTGGTAAACCGTTTCTGTGGCAGCTAAATGCGAAAGCATGGCCCCAATTGTATTGGCTTTGGGATCCATAAGAAAATCAAGCTCTCCCGGCTTTAAGTCCTTTACAGCACGAAGTACGCTCTCTCTTATCCAGTTAAGCATAGAAATAAAAGTACCCAGTTGAGGGGAATAGCCTTCCAGCGGACCTATAATGTTGATATTGTCCGGGGGCGTAAAATGATTAGCAAAACTTAATTGTGGAAGAAAGGCGAGCCCGCCTGCCAGGCCTGCAGAAGCTCTGATAAAGTGCCGGCGATCAATTGATTTTTTTCCTGTTGGTTCCATAATTAATTTAAAATTATAGTGATGATAATAACTTGTCCAATACAAGGTATCGAAAAAAAGGGCAACGCAGATACCGGCAACAGGTGATTTTTTACCTGTTGCCGGTTCGGGATAATATAGTTGCATAAAATAAATACCTATCTTAACACCGTTAAACTATTAATAATAATCCGGCGCCTGGATGTTCCGGAATTTAAAAAACAATAGACATGAAAAAAACGATTGTACGGCTGTTACCCATTGTAGCAATTTTTGCAGCTTGTAATAATAACCCCTCGGCTGCTGTAAAAGAAAGTTCTGATTCAACAGCCGCAATGGTATCTTCAGCAGACCCGGCCAAAGACTGGAAATTTGGAATTGCCCTCTGGACTTTTCACACGTTTAGTTTTTCTGCCGGACTTGATAAGGTAGACAGCGCGGGTGTAAAATATATTGAACCCAATACTTTTTCCAAAACACTGCCCGAATTAAAAGATTCATCCATTCTGCAATTGTCTCCTTCGGGCATTGAAAAATTAAAAGCGCTGATTGCACAAAGAGGGCTTATGCTGGAAACAATTTATGTTGCCGGCGATACTACCATCAAATCATGGGTCAGGCAATTTGAAATTGCAAAACAGGTTGGCGCAAAATATGTAACCGGTGAGCCACCGCTGAATCTCTGGGATGGAATTGATAGTCTTGCCGGAGCTTACGGTATAAAAGTTGCCATTCACGAGCACTGGAAAGGTATGAGTCACTACTGGAATCCTGATACTGTATTATTAGCTATGAAAGGGCATCCAAATTTTGGTGTATGTGCTGATTTGGGTCATTGGCCAAAAAGTGGTATCGATCCGCTGGAAGCAGTTAAAAAGCTAAGCGGTCATATTCTTGTTGTGCATTTAAAAGATATTGCTGCTTTTAATGATCCCAAATTAAAAGATGTGCCGGTTGGTACAGGTGTTGTAAATTTCCCCGCGATATTTGCTGAATTAAAGAAACAAAATTTCAACGGTTATATTTATATTGAAAGGGATGCAGAAGACCTGCCCAGCAACCTGCCGTCTGTTATACAAACGGTAAAGTATTATAATGAGCAAATAAGTAAGTTGAAATAAACACCAGGCCTGCTCTTGTTTTATTTGGCTGGCGGGTGTCTCCACTGGTCAGCCAAATAAAATATTTTGATTGAGCAATATAAACACCTGCGCTAAACCTTTGCTGACCTCAATTAATAGAAGATTATTTATGAAGAATTAATTTGCAGCCGTCATTTATTCTTACTGGTAACGCACATAAATAATAAGTATGAAAAAGCCATTTCGTCAAAACATTTTGCCTTTGATGATTTTACTATCATCTTCTGTGATTATTAAAAGCGGCGATGGTAAATGGGAGATAGTAAAAACAAAAAACCCTGTGTCAAACAGGGGCGAATGTGGTATGGCAGCCTGCAACGGTAAATTATACCTGCTGGGTGGTGGTGCTTTGCCAACAGAAGTATTTGACCGGGCTACATTAACATGGAGCAGCAAAGCAAAAGCGCCCGTTGATATAAACCATTTTCAACCGGTAAGCTATCAGAATAAAATATACGTACTGGAAGCGTTTACACAAGGACAATATCCCGAACAGCCTAACCTGAAATCCGTTTATATATACGATACTGATAAAGACAGCTGGTCAACAGGAGGTTCATTACCTGAAGAAAGAAGCAGGGCTGCTGCAGGAGCAGCTTTATACAATGATAAGTTATACCTGGTTGCCGGCATACAGCATGGCCATACAAGTGGTACAACCAATATGTTTGATGAGTATGATCCGGTGACAGCCCGGTGGAAAGCTTTGCCTGATGCACCACATATCCGTGATCATTGTGCCGCAGCAGTTATTAAAGACAAGCTATACATAGCCGGTGGAAGAAATACGAGTTACCACGAAGCTGCTAATTTTATGTCTTTTTTTAAAAAGACAGTGTTGGAAGTGGATTGTTATGATTTTAAAACCGGTCAGTGGTCAACGTTAGCAGCTAAACTGCCTTTGGGAAGTGGCGGCGGTTCTATGGTAAACCTGGATGACAAACTGTATTACATGGGTGGGGAGAGAGCTACGGAAACAGAACCCAATCAACCCCGGGCAAATGTATTCTGGCTTGATCCTTCAACCAATGAACAGTGGAAGGAAACCAATAGTTTGCATGAGGCAAGAAATGGAATGAGTGCTGCGGTAATCAATAATAATATTTATGTTTTTGGAGGAGCAGGTCCCAAAACACCGCCAATGCCTGACGGACCACGAAATGATACCGCACGCAGGCAGCCTCCGCCACCACAAGGCCCGCCACCAGGTAAGGAAGATGGTCCGCGTCCACCATCTCCTTTAGAAATGTTTAGTATAAAATAAATGTATAAAGTGCATTAGCTATTATTTTAACCGATGCTTACTAAAGAAGAAACAAAAAAACTGGCTGCTGCCGGGGCACTGACTTATATTCAGCAGGGTATGACCATTGGTATTGGCACAGGTTCTACCGTTTACTGGTTTATACTGGAACTGGCCAAACTTGTACAGGATGGATTTGTTTGCAGGTGCATACCTACATCAATGGCAACCAATTTGCTGGCAAAAAAACTAGGTGTTCCAATGCTTGAGTTAAATGACGTATCAACTATTGATATTACAATAGACGGGGCAGATGAAGCAGATCCCCGGCTAAATCTTATAAAGGGTGGAGGAGGGGCGCTGTTACAGGAGAAAATGGTAGCGGCGGCTTCAGAAAAACTTATTATAATAGCCGACAGCAGCAAATTTGTAAAACAGTTAGGGGCATTTCCCTTGCCGGTAGAAGTCATTCCTTATGGCTGGAAACATATACAGCAACATATACAGCAAGCCAACAACATAGAGGTAAAATTGCGCATGAAAAATGAGCAACCTTTTATTACTGATCACGGTCATTATATTCTTGATTGTCATTTTCTGACAATTGCAGATGCGGATGAATTAGCCATCGATCTTAATATTATACCTGGCGTGGTAGAAAATGGTTTGTTCATACGCATGGCAAACGAGGTAATTATTGCAGATGAAGAGGGGAAAATACGAACATTGTCCAGATAAAAACTACCAACTATTTTTGGCACCATTACACACATTTTTAATTCTTTGTTCTTTCACCAAACAGCAGACTGCCTATGCGTATCATGTTGCTTCCGTGTTCTATGGCAATAGGGTAATCGCTGCTCATGCCCATAGAGAGAAAACGGAATTGGGAATTGGGTAAATGAAATTGAGCATACTTATCAAAAAGAAATTTCAGGTATTGAAACTCCTTTTTTATGATATCAGTATCATTGGTAAATGATGCCATACCCATTAAACCCTTTATGCAGGTATTATTTAATGTTGCCAATTCATCATTGCCTGCGTTAAAAATTTCATCCAGCTCTTTTTCATCAAGACCAAATTTTGTTTCTTCTTTAGCAATATACACCTGCAACAGCACATCAATAATCCGGTTCGCTTTAGCCGCCTGCCTGTTTATTTCTTTTAGAAGTTTGAAACTGTCAACACCGTGAATTAAATAAACAAAAGGTGCAATTTGCTTTACCTTATTGCTTTGCAGGTGACCAATAAAATGCCAGTGAATAGCTGCGGGTAATTGTAATTGTTTATCCACCAGTTCCTGCACATAATTTTCACCAAAATCTCTTTGGCCAAGATCATATAACTCCTGTATATCTTCAGGAGGTTTTGTTTTAGATACAGCTACCAGGGTTACCTTTCCCGCTATTTTATCAATAATTTCTTTATACTTTTCTTTATTTATTGCCATTCCATAAACGCTTTATGAACGCAGTGCATGTTTAATGAACAATGCCCGGCTTTCAATATTCAACAAAAAAATGCTGGCTTACATCCGCAATGTCATTTCAACACCGCCCGGCTGATAACAATGCGCTGCACTTCACTGGTGCCTTCATAGATTTGTGTAATCTTTGCATCGCGCATCAGCCTTTCTACATGGTATTCCTTCACGTAGCCATAACCCCCGTGTATTTGCACTGCTTCTACCGTAACCCACATGGCGGTTTCTGATGCAAATACTTTTGCCATGGAAGAACTGAGTGCATAGTCTGTATGCTGATCTTTTTCATACGCAGCTTTTAAACAAAGCAGCCTGGCAGCTTCTATACGGGTAGCCATATCCGCCAGTTTAAATTGAATAGCCTGGTGGTGCATAATTTCTTTACCAAATGCCTTACGGTCTTTTACATATTTAAGCGCAAGTTCGTAAGCGCCGCTGGCAATACCCAAAGCCTGGCTGGCTATACCAATTCTGCCGCCGCTGAGCGTCTTCATGGCAAAAGAAAATCCGAAACCATCTGCACCAATCCTGTTCTCTTTAGGCACTTTTACATCAGTGAAAAGAATACTGTGGGTATCACTGCCACGGATACCCAGCTTATTTTCTTTGGCGCCTACCGTTACGCCGGGCCAGTTTTTTTCTACAATGAATGCATTGATACCATGGCTTCCCTTAGCTATATCTGTTTGTGCCATTACAAGGTAAACAGCAGCGGAGTTTCCGTTTGTGATCCAGTTTTTGGTGCCGTTCAGTAAATAGTAATCGCCTTTGTCTTCAGCTGTGGTTCGCTGCGAGGTAGCATCACTGCCTGCTTCGGGTTCACTCAATAAGAATGCGCCAATATATAATTCATTCTCTTTCAGACCCAGCGCCAGTGGGGTTAAATATTTTTGTTTTTGTTCTTCTGTGCCAAATGTTTCCAGTCCCCAGCAAACAAGGCTGTTGTTTACGCTAACGCAAACGCTTACGCTGGCATCTACCTTGCTTATTTCTTCCATGGCCAGCACATAGCTGATGGTATCCATACCACTGCCTCCGTATTTGGGATCAACCATTATACCCATAAAGCCCAGTTCCGCCAGTTTCAATATTTGCTCTTTTGGAAATTTCTGTAATTCATCACGCTCAATAACACCGGGCAGGCATTCCTGCTGTGCAAAATCACGCGCCGCTTTTTGAATCATGAGATGTTCTTCACTCAATTGAAAATGCATTTGTTGTATTTTAAAAGTACAAAGCGAAAATAAAGAAAGTTGCTCTACTAACTAACAAGCGATAGTAATTAAAATGAGCAACTGAAAATAGAACATATTTCTATTAATCAGCAGGCAATACTTAATCTGTAAAACTTTAAACTGTGGATGACAAATGGGAGTTTTATTAAGATGCAAAAGCGGATTGACGCTGGCGCCAGATTGCATGTGATGGCAAGTGCATTCTCCGGAGGATTTCTTCTATGCATAACTGTGTTGAAAATGCAATGGGAAATGGTTATCCCGAATCATAAAATGGCTGTGATCT
>JBDSOC010000142.1:0-21567 GCA_039915085.1 Chitinophagaceae bacterium | reverse complement strand
CATATTTTATTCTAATTGTAACCCGCGTTTGTTGCCGGGTAATCTACAAAACTATTTTGTTTCATTGAAATGAGGTAAAGATATTTTTTAGGATTAGCATTATCCTTTTTCCTTTTTTACAATGAATAATATATAACTGATAATTGTAAAAAGTAAAAAATAGCCAATAGCTATTAAGTGAATGGGTAAGCTGGCAGAAAACCTGCCCTGGCTGCGCATAAAACTAACCATACAATAACTGTATGGTATCAGGTAAACATACTGCCATGAATTTGCAATGACAGCCGCCAGGAATATACCAAGCCCTGCACCGATTGGTACCAGGAAATTCTTAAACTGCAGGCTCAGTAAGTACTGAAGTGCAATAACTGGTAAACAATCAATAAAAAACCACAAATTCCATTGCAGAAACCCGGCAAAAGGTATTGGTTCTTTTGGGTAAGATACATTGCTGAAAAGGAGGGAAGGAATAACACCTGAGACGTAAATGCCAATATTAAATAAAATAAAAAACTGGAACATCATCACCATTATCACAAGCAGTTTGGCAAAGAAAATACTGGTCAGTTTTTGAGGAGTGGTAAGTAACTGTTTCCAGGTATTGTTTCTGAACTCCAGTTGTGTAATTAAACTGCTGGCCAGGATAACACCAACTGGCAATAGAAAGAATGCCATGAATTGCCACGATTTGCTGAAATGCCGATCCCAGAAATGAGCACCTGAATAAGCCGCCGGTAAGTTCTCATGATTTAATAACAGATCAGATAAAATAATTAGCGGAATAAAAATACCACCTGCCAGTGTAAGCCATGATGCCGAGCTTCGTTTTGTTTTCAGCCATTCACTTTGAAAACTATGTATAAAATTCATTAAATGTTTTTTGTAAGATCAATAAAAATAGATTCAAGATCATTTTTAACGGTATTAATCTGGCAAACCTCAATGTTATTATTAACCAGTTGTGCATTAATATTAGAAATAACTTTCTTTTCAGTTGTGCTGAGAGTAATCATATCATTGAAAAGAAAAGGTTGCAAACCGCTGGTCAGCATAATTTCCATTGTGCGGGCAGGATTATTTGTTTCAAAACTGGTAACCAAAGATTGATGTTGTTTTTCGTGTAATTCTTTCAGACTACCCTGGAAAAGCAAATTGCCTTTATTAATTATGCCAATACAGGTTACCATTTTTTCAATTTCAAATAACAGGTGACTGGATATAACGATGGTTATTTTCAGTTCGGTGTTCAGTCGTTTAATCAGCTCCCTTATTTCAATGATTCCATTTGGATCAAGTCCGTTGGTTGGTTCGTCTAAAATCAGCAATGCAGGGCTGTGCAGCAAAGCAATGGCAATGCTTAAACGTTGTTTCATGCCCAGGGAAAACTGACCTGCTCTTTTGTTTTTTGTTGCTGATAGCCCAACAATTTCAAGCACTTCAGCCATTCGTTTTGCGGGACATTGATAAATTTTTTGCCACACTGCCAGGTTCTCCGTGGCGGTCAGATGGCTATATAATGAAGGCGTTTCTATCAGTGAACCTGTATTTTGTAATATTGCTATCCTGTTTTTATCAAATGATTTATTAAAAACCTTGATGCTTCCTTGCTGTTTTTTCAGGAGGCCCAGCACCAGTCGTAAGGTGGTTGTTTTGCCTGCACCATTAGGTCCGAGGAAGCCGTATACTGAGCCTGAAGGAACCTGCAGGTTGATCTTATCTAATACGGGATCGCTATTTGAAAACTGGTGGGATAAATTAAATGTTTCTATGCAATACATGCTGTTTATTTAATACAGTTAACATCATTTCTGTATTAAAAATATAAAGACTGTTTTAGCAGGAAGGTTTTGTTATGTCAATTAAAGCAATTTGTCTGCAAAGAGGGTGTTTTGTTCTGCAAAAGCCCCGACTACGGGTTATATAATATGGAGATGGTAGCTGGTATAACGACACGTTGTTGCAGGTAATTTCAATACTGGTGATCAAAAAACGTTGAATCAGTACATCAGTATATTATAAGATCCGGCAACTGTTATTTATCTTTTTTTTCTTCTATTTCTTCAATTTCAATGCGTTCTTTTTTAATGTCGATCCGAATACGACTGAATAAACTTATATAAATATTTGCCACCCATACCAGGGAAAACCCTGCAATAATATAGCCTCTCCAGTCATTGAGCAGCAGTTTATAACCGGTTAAAAAAAGAAATAAGATAGTAACATAGTGACTAAAGCAGTACTCGCAGGTAAAAAGGTAAAAGAACTTTCTTGCCAGTAAAGTGCTGCACTCTTTACTTCGTTTAAGGCAATATTCACGGGGCTCCCTGAATACTTCTTCATGTGTAACCGTCCAGGCAATGCAGGCGATGGGAATTGCCAATACGAAGAGCCAGGTAATTTGTAAACTGATTGACATGTAATGATATTTCAGTTGTAATAAATGGTAGATAAATAAGAGTGGCCAAAACAATTATTGGCCAGTTTGTACGCTTAGGCATTGAAAGAGCACACACAGATCTGTTCCCGCAACACTCAACTTTAATACCGTATTATTGTTCAATATTCTGTGAAAATAAGGAAAAATTTGCCCGGTTTGCAGCGCTAATAAGGTAATCTATTTTGTTCATTTTTTGCAATACCCAATCGCTTGCTTTGAAACCCTGGGCCGCATATAGTCCATTGCGTCTATGAAATGATAGTTACGGTGCAGTTCACATTTTTTTATTATTAAAGTAACGTCGCCAGTATTCATTATTACGTGACAGACGCCGGCCAAAAATATAATAATTGTTAAAACAGTAGTGCTTCAGCAACGGGTAAACCAACTACCCAAATAATTGGTTATTTTTATACAACTACTTGAAAAAGCTTACCCTTATATTATTAACTGGCATTTATGCGCTGGCTGTTTTTGGCTCAGGTACCGCAAGCTTTTATTGTTGTGAAAAAGCTGCCTTTGCTAACAATGCCATTGATTGTTGTAATAACGGGAGCCAGGGTAGTGAATTTAAAACCCTTCATTTAGCAACTGCTTCTTTTCATTCTCCTGCCAGGAATTTACAAAATATATACACAGGTGTTTCAACCTTTGCAGTTGCGAATATTTTTCAGCAACTTTCTTTTACTAATGACCATACCGCCATACCAGGTTTACATCAATCTGTGCCTGTATATATTCTTCATTGTGTTTATCGTCTCTGATATTTCTCCTTTTAAATAACAGGCATTCCAGCCTGTATTAATAGCTGCTTGCAATAAAGTCAGCTAGTGCAGTATTTTTTAAAATAAAAATATTTTATTATGCGACCAATAAAATTATGCCTGGTACTGGCAGCTGCCTGTATCAGCTTTGAATATGCGGATGCACAGGCAAGTGATAAAACACAGAGAACCATTGGCATTAAAACAGAAAGTATAATAGTGGCGGGCGATTGTATGATGTGTAAAAAGCGCATTGAAAAAACGGCCCTTGCTGTGGATGGTATAAAATCTGCAGTCTGGCGCGAAGACACCAAAATACTTACCCTGAAATATGATGTTTTTCAAGAGGAAGTTATTGATAAGGTACACAGGAGAATTTCAGATGTGGGCTATACTACGGGGCGGTACACCGCCAGTGACACAGTACATCAAAAATTAATCTGCTGCTGCCAGAATCCAAAGAGAGAATCATAATAATTTTATAGGATTAACCAGTTAGGCCACAAACGTTTTTCTGAAGCCTTGATTTCGTTGGTTCTTTTTTATCAAAAAAAAAGAACAAAGAAATTTTTGAAAGAGACCATTTGTACTTACTATGCGCTTTAAATGGATAATATCATTTATTTTTTACGCTTCATTCTTTGCAATACCCAATCACCTACTTTAAGGCCCTGTTCCCGGCCATTATCAATAGCATCCATAAAATGAATACCACCGTAAAACCTGGATATGCCGGCTTCTATTGCTGCCTGTTGAAAAGATTGAAAACTCCGGGGCTGAAGCCCATATGTAACTTCTACGGTATCGGTATATTTAAAATTATCGCCGATATATTTGGTAAGAATAGTAGCAGCGGTAGCTGAGATACAGGAGTGCCCGCTCAGGTATTCAGGAAAGGGTGGTGTTTGCAACAACGGTTTCCAATTTACATCCAGCAATTTCCGGATAGCTGTTTCCGGCCTGATACGGTTGCTGCGGTATTTTTCATCCCAGCAGGCAATAAAACTATCCATCAGGCCAATAGCTATCAATGTATTTATCTGCATGGTTTCAGCAAAATTCTTTTTTTCTTTTTCACAGGCAATGCCTGCAATACCCAACCAGTGTGCGCCGGGAGATATTTTTTTCAGGCCTACCATCATGTGTCCATCATCCTGTTCTGCAAAAGGGTTGCAATCCCAGAAGCCGGCAATAACGCGGTGCAACTCGGGCGAAGAAGCGTCTTCTTTATAATTGTCTAAAAGCATTTTGTAAAAAACTGATTTTTTGTCAGCTGAGTATATTACCGGTTGCACTGGTTTAAACTGCGCTGAAGAATCTAACGTAAACGGGCGAACGTTTTTAAAATAAGGTTCCACGGCTGCAAAGTAAGCGGGTGGGGTAGGGTACCAGTACCCATCTTTATCAAGTGGTGTATATCTTGGGAGGTTACTGATTTTATTGTAGCCGTCTGCCTTGGCGTAGGCCAGTACCTGTTTGCTGATAGCCAGTGCATATTTTTTTGAACTGTTGATCGCCTGGTCAGAATAACCAATGCTTTTGCAGGAGTCTAAAAAATTATCTTCATACGCATTTAATAATTTTCCCGATGGCTGCATTTTTTTTGCAGTTTCCAGCATGGCAAGAATGGCTGCAAGCGGATAGGAGTAACCAATAATAGAGTCAGGTTTATGCATTTCCGGGTAGCCATTTAAAACATCATGCATGTTTTTAATGTGGTTGTTATTTTGCGAAGTTATTTCATATCCTGCGAGGCAGGCATAAGAAAAAAAACGGGCGGCCAGCGGCGGATTGGTAACATCATGTATCATCAGCTCTGTCATGCGGGTAATAACCTGACTGATGTCTTTATTGGTTAGTGGCGCTGCATCAGCCAATGGTTGTTTGCATTTGCCTGTGCAAAAACACAGTACCATCAGCAGCGCATAAAAACGAATTTTCATTATTGATTTATTTGGTACGCTTTTATTTCCTTTTGATTAATACCCATCAGCAGAAGTTTGCCTGTATTGATTACGCTTCTTGTATCGCCCCATATATTAAAACCTGATTTATTCTGGGGAATGTAACTGAAGCCGCCTTTGCCATCTCCTTTTAATAATACGCCGTAATTAGCATCGTATTTTCCAAACCTTAGCCTTGCATGATTAATATTGCCGCATAAAAGAATATCCTGTTTGCCATCTTTGTCATAATCCAGCATTGTAATGGTAAATACCGGCGAAAATTGTGACTGCAGCGGCAATGCTTTTTCATGAAACTTTCCGTCTGCACCGGTTTCAAAAAAGGCAGTAGCCAGATGGGTGGCCTGTAAATGATGGACGTTTTTTAATTCCTCTTCCGTAAAAATATCTTTCAGGGTTTTATCTGCATACCCTCCATAGTCTGTAAACCGGGTACGCATAATACTCATCTGGTCAAGTAATTCATCCCTGGACACATAAGGATAGCTTTTCCCCTGGATATAAAAACACAGCATAGGATCAACAGACCCATTGTCGTCAAAGTCTTTATAATACATTTCGGCAGGCTCCTTCTCACTTACTTTGCATTGGGAATTCAACCCATAATTGCCAATAACAAGATCGGGTTTACCATCGCCATTAAAATCGCTGATTAAAAGTTTGTTCCACCAGCCCGTATATTCTTTGTCAAAATAACTGCTTGTTTTATTTTCCAGTTTTCCGTTAACATTAATAAAAACGGTTACAGGCATCCATTCACCCACCAGCACCAGGTCTTTTTTGTTATCAGCATTCAAATCTATCCATGCTGCATCTGTAACCATTCCAATTTTTTGAAGTGCAGGTGAAATCTGTGCGGCCTGGTCTTTAAAATGACCCTTGCCATCATTTATTAACAGGAAGCTTTGGGGTGTTTCGGGATAACGGCCTGGTACGGACCTGCCACCAACAAAAATATCAGGATAGCCATCGCCGTTTATATCTGCTGCGCGAACACAACTTTTACTCGTATGCATCATGGGTAGTGCATCCGTTGCTTTTGTAAAATTTCCTTTGCCATCGTTGATGTATAACCGATCCTGCAGCAATGCGTCGTCTGGTGTAAAATTATTATAACCTCCGCTTACCACATACAAATCCGGGAAACCGTCACCATTCAGATCTGTTACCAGGGCATCGGCGTCCTCACTGGCTTTGTCTGTATCAAACGCTGCTTCTGCCTTTTGTGTATACTGGCCATTTTTTTGCTGTATAAACAAAGCGCCCGGCTGACCGCTGCCGCCACCCACGTAGATATCTTCCAGTTTGTCACCATTTACATCTCCCTGTACCATGCAGGGACCGGAAAACGACAATGGGTTTATCAGCAGGGGCTGCCGTTTAAAGTCATTGGTGGTATTAGCTGCTGCCTTGAAAGGGAGCGGTGATCTTACTTCCGAAAACAGTGGCTTTGAAATTTCAGGCGCATGACTGGACGCAGCAGCATTTTTTTCCTGCAATATAATTTGCTGATCTGTTTTAATGGCGGTAAGCAGCTGTTGCCTGCCGCTTTGCCATACAATGCGTAATGTATCAATCATTTGTTCTGCACCTGTTCCAAAATGTAATACAGGCGAAACGCTGGATTGAAAACCCCTGGTGGGCATCTGCTCTGTGTATTGTTGTTTTCCTTTGTTGTATAAAGTTATTTTAGCACCAACGCCATCTGTATTTAAACCACTGCCCTGGAGCTTAACCTGCAGGTAATGGCTGGATAATTTTTTATTGCTTTCATTTTCATAAATAAAAGCCGGCAGGTTCAGGTTGTTTACAATTAAATCAAGGTCGCCGTCATTATCCAAATCTGCATAAGCAGCTCCATTGCTGTTGGAGGAACTGTCGAACCCCCATTGTGTGCGCATATTGCTGAACGTGAGATCGCCATTGTTTTTGAACATGTAGTTTTTTACCTGCGATGAGGGAATATGCTGAACCAGTTCCAGCAGGTCTTTTCTCATTACCTGCCTGTCTTTCAGAAAATCGCCCATGTATTTTAAGAAATCCATATTGGTATAATCGCGCAGGTAGCCATTGCTGATGTACAAATCTTTCCAGCCATCATTGTCATAATCTGCAAACAGGGGTGCCCAGCTCCAGTCTGTATTAGATATACCCGACAATTGCCCTATTTCACTGAATGTGCCATTGCCATTGTTAACCTGCAGCATATTGCGCATATAAGGATAATAAAATCCCGAACGCAAACTCAGATCAAATTTTTCATAATTGTCCGGGGCAAACAGCAGCTTCTGGCGTTTGTTGTCCTCAGGCAGCATGTCAAGCGTAATGATATCCGGCAATGCGTCATTGTTAACATCGGCTACATCATTGCCCATAGAAAAATTAGAAGTATGGCCAACTGCCTGTTGTATTTTATTGGTAAAGGTTCCGTTTTTATTATTGATGTATAAATAATCAGGCACACCATAATCATTCGACACATATACATCCGGCCAGCCATCCCCATTCAGATCTGCAATGCCGGCACCAAGGCCATAGGTAAGCGCTGAACTGCTAAAGCCGGCTTTAGTGGTGATATCTGTAAAATGCCCGCCAGTATTATTAAACAGCCGTACGCCGTTCATTGGGTTGTCCTGTTTCAGAATACCGGCAGTGGTTTCTTCATCCAGTATGGGTAATAGTTTGGGAGAATGATTCAGCAGGAACATATCCAAATCACCATCGCGGTCATAATCAAAAAAAACAGCCTGGGTACTATACGCAGAATCTGCCAAACCATATTTTTCTGCCTGTTCACTAAAATGCGGAATACCGGAAGCATTGTTGCCGTCATTAATAAAAAGTTCGTTTACGCGTTTGGGGCCCGTTAATTTCCCGGAATGGCACACATATATATCTTCTTTGCCATCGCCGTTGATATCCACCATGGTTACACCTGTTTTCCAGGGGCCTGGTCTTGCTGCAACACCCGCAACATTGGTAATATCTTCAAATACCATTTTACCCTTGTTAAGATACAGCCTGTTGCTGACAATATTGCCGGTAAAATAAATATCCTGTAATCCATCTCCGTTTACATCGGCCACCGCCACGCCACCGCCATTGTAGATGTATTCATACATCATTACATTGGCATTGATATCTTCATTGAGTGTATTGGTAAAATCAATATTGGTTTGAGCAGGAGATAATAAAGTAAATAACTGGTCTTTGGGAACTTCAACAGTTACAGGCGAAGATGGGGATGGGTTATTGTTACACCCGGCAGTAAAAGCCAGTATAAAAATAACGAGCAGGCAGCGCGTTGAATGCATAGCAGAATGGTACAAATTGCTTTGATTTAAAGTTGTAAAGTAAGGTATGCGTTTTTAGCAGAAGCAATAAGTTATAAGAAGTCCGAAGGTAAAAAAAAACTATGCCAGTATATCACAACTGGCATAGTTTCTTATTAATTATATAAAACTGATATTGATATTAATATCCGGGGTTCTGTACCAGTTTGGCATTCTTGTTCATTTCATCCAGTTTAATCGGCGGGAAATAAACCTTATCGTTCCATGCACGGTTTTCTACGCCAGATTCGATGTTCTGAACCGTATAAGTATACGCATAATTGTCTGTGCTGTACCTGTAAATAGCTGAGCTCTTGCCAGGTTTCAATTTACCAGTCACCAGCATAATTCTTACTTTCTGATTAAACACTACAGGTGCAATCATCCAGCGGCGGGCATCATAAAAACGTTGTTCTTCGCCCATCATTTCTATGTTACGCTCATTCTGGTAGCGGGCTATCAATGCAGCTCCGGATTCAGTGATAGCGGGCATGCCGGCACGGAAACGGATTCTATTCAACCATGTCTTTGCAGTTGCTTCATCTCCCAATGCTATCAGGGCTTCTATATAGTTAAACACTACTTCAGTATACCGGATTTGGATAGAAGGTATTTCCTGTTTCTGGTTCATGTCAACAATGGCAATATTGTCGTTGCTGAATTTACGGATAGAATAACCAGTACGGGTACCGTTCCAGTTTTCCAGCGAACTGTTTCTTGTATCTAATCCAAAATAGGTGCTGGCAGAACCTGCTGTACCCGTTTCATAAGTACCAAATTGCAACTCTCCGTAGGGGTCAATCGCTGCACCATCGGTGGTACGGGGTTTCCATTTGGCGCCATCATAGAAAACAGTGGCATAAAAGCGTGGATCCCTGTTTTCGTAAGGGGCAGCTGCATGTGTAGGGTTGGCCCAGTCGAATTTGCTTCCATCCATCATTTCATAATTATCCACCAGGTTCTGGGTAGGCTCAGTAGACGTCCAGCCATGGTAACCGTTCATCCCATTGTTTCTTACATACCAGGCACCCCAGTCGTCTGTTGATGCGTTGATATAATATTTCAGTAAGATGCCTTCTTTTTCTCCACCACCTCTTGAAAGATAAACGTTAGTATAGGAAGTAATGGCAGCGTCTTTGGACTGAGGCGCAGTAAGATCCAGCTGGTAGCCAAACTTGCCCAGGTCAATCACTGCTTTTGCTGCGTCCCGGGCTGCTGTATAACGGGCAGTACGGTCGCCACTTGTGTAACCCAGGTATTCATATTTTGCATAACCATTTAAAAGTGTTGATCTGGCTTTGGCGGTTGCCATATCATGCAAATCGCTGGCGGCATATATCAATACTCTTGACTTAAGTGCCATGGCAGCTTCAGCAGTAGCACGGCCTGCAGCCATTGTTTTACCAGTTAAAAGCAGTTTTGCAGAATCCAGGTCACTTACAATAGACTTCACACATTCATCATACGTGTTTCTTGCAATACTGAAGTCAGGATTGTCAAGCGCATACGCAGATTTAACAAGTGGAACAGCACCATAATAACGAATCAGCTGGTTATAACAATGTGCACGCAGAAAATAAGTCTCCCCTTTTAACCTGTCTATAATTGCTTTATCGAAAGGTGCTTTTGCCAGGTTTTCCAAAGCAATGTTGGATGCCCTGATCCTGGCATACATTTCACCCCACTCGGTGGTATTGATAACGGTGCCTGTATTACCAGGGCTTATATTGGATTCCATAATATCCGCCCTTCCAAAGTTGTACAGGCAGTTATCAGTGAAACAATCCTGGCCTTCCTGGTTGAGGATGCCGTCATGATAGACGTTATAAATGTTGGTTACAAAAGATTCTGAGAGAGAGGGGTCAGACCATGTAGGTCCGGCCGCTGCTTTATCTAATGGTTGCGTATTCAGGAAGCTTTTACTACAAGATGTAATAAGAGCTGCTGAACCCAAAAGCATAAACGAAGTTTTGATAAATTTTTTCATTTTTTCCAATTTAGAAGGTTACGGTTACACCAGTGTTAATAATTTTTGATTGAGGATAATACTGACCACTACTGCTGGTAGATTCCGGATCAAAGATACCCTTGGTGTTAGACCATGTAAGCATGTTAAGACCATTTACATAAATCCTTAAACGGTTGATGCCGGCTTTTTTGCCAATGCTTGCTGGCAATGTGTAACCAAGCTCAAAGTTTTTCAGACGAATGTAATTGGTATTCAGCATGTAATATGTATTACGATTGGAAAAGTACTGGTTGTTCCTGTCTACAGTACGTGGATCAACAGTGCTTGGGTTGTCTAAGGTCCAGCGTTTATCATACTGTCTCTGTACGTAATTTCCGATTGTTCCGGTTTCAGGTTGAAAAAATATTTCTGCACCGGTTGCTGCCTGGAACAAAATGTTCAAATCAAAATCTTTGTATTGAACGCCCAATGTAATACCACCCTGGAAGGTTGGGATCCTGCTTTTGTTGCTTCTAACCCTGTCATTGGCGTCAATTTTCTTGTCGCCATTTACATCTTTAAATTTCATGCTGCCCGGGAAAAGCTTACCTGCACCGCCAACGCCTGTATAGTCAAGGGTATTGGCATCCACATCTTTCTGGGTAGCAAAAATGCCATCGTACTGGTAAAGCAACATATCGTCCGGATTGCTTACATCTGTAGGTAATACTTTGCCGGTCGACAACTGGTAATCAGGGCGGCCTGGTGTTTCGTTCCAGAATGTAATCTTGTTTTTTGCATAACCGCCATTGATGCCAACGTTAAACCTAACCTGGCCTATTGAAGATGCATAACCTACTTTGAATTCGTATCCTTTGTTATCAACTTTGGCAATGTTGGTTGCTGGAAGCAAATTGGGAGGGCCGGTAAGGCCGGTAGAACCAGGAATAGAACCACCCTTGTCCCATAAGATATTAGAACGGTGATTCCAGAAAAGGTCGAATTCAAAACTCAACTTGTTGTTAAACATAGTACCTTCTAAACCCGCATCGTAGTTGTTGGCAACCTCCCATGTAATATTAGGATTAGCTACGTTATTTTCTGTTAATGTAGACTGTACCTGGCCACCTGCTACATAAGTACCGTAGTTGTATGTGGCGATGTAGTCATAAGGGTGGAATGTGTTCGTTGGTTTTTCCAATTTATCATTACCCAACTGGCCCCATGAACCACGTAGTTTCAATGTGTTGATAATATTTACATTGCGTTTAAAGAAATTTTCTTCAGAAATTCTCCAACCGGCAGTAATACCCGGGAAAAAGCCCCAGCGGTGGTCTGCAGGGAAGGCAGAGGAGGCGTCTTCGCGCCATAAAAATTCGGCAATGTATTTCTCTTTATAATTATACCCAACGCGTCCAAAATAGTTTAAACGCGCACCTTCAGCAGGAGCAACGTTGTTATTGTTTGAACGCTGGTCTGTAAGACCACCGGCATACAACTGGTCAATAGCAGGAGAAGCAAAGTATTGACGGTATGCATTAAAGCCACTCTGGTTAAATTGTTCTTTGGTAACACCGGCAAGTACTACCAGCGAATGGTCGCCAAATGTATGATCGTATGAAACAATACCTTCTAATAAAGTATTGGTCTGATCATAAGAGCGCTGGTTAAGGGTTGGTTGTGTTGCAGGGCCTTTTTGAACTTTGGTCATAATAGGTGTAACCCCATCTGCCTGGAAACCGCTCCAGTTATAAATATACCACGGGGTTACCCATGTTTTGTTTTGTTGTACATATTTATCGAATGCTGCAGTAAGCGTAACCTTTAAACCTTTTACCCATGGATTGGTGATTTCAACTTTTCCATTGGTCTGGTAGTAATAGCGGGTGTCTTTATCGTAACCAGTCTGGTTGGTAGTAATTACAACCGGCTGTTCACCATTTTCAATATCCGGTGCAGCCTGGCCATTGGGCCAGATAGCATTTTTGTATGGATAACCGCGCATCAGCATACGGAAAATTGAACCAGCGCCTTTTGTTGGGAAAAAGCGATTTTCCTGGCGGGCGGTAATACCCAATGAAGTAGTAATGTATTTATTAACCTTTGCATCCAGGTTCAGCCGCATATCATACTGCTTGTAACCCGTAGCAGAGTTTTTATAAAAGCCATCCTGGTTTTCATATCCAAGAGAAGCCAGGTATTTTACATTTTCAGTACCGCCGGATATCTGCAGGTTCTGACGGCTTTGCCCAGACCATGGTTTTAACACCGCACCAAACCAATCGGTATTGGGATGGCCCCAGGGATCAGAACCGTCTTTATATTTTGCAATATCGGCCGGAAGAAATGGAGCAGTTGAAACGGCGCCTGTTACAGGATCGGTAAATTTGCCGCTGGGTGTTTTGTACGCAGCAGCTGCGGCAGCCCATTGTGCAGAAGGCAACTTGTATAATTCTATTTCATTGGCCATCGTGATATAGTCCAGGGCATTCAGCATCTTTGGTAAGATAGTGGGTGCGGCCCATCCTTTGTTATAGCTATAAGATAATTCAGGCTTTCCTGTTTTACCACGTTTGGTGGTAATTAATATAACACCGTTGGCAGCCCTTGCACCATAGATAGCGGCGGATGCATCTTTCAATACTGACATGCTTTCAATATCGGCTGGATTTAACCGATCCAGGCCACCAGTTCTGTTCGGGATACCATCAATAACAATAAGCGCGTCATTGTTACCCAATGAATTGGTACCACGGATACGGATAGTTGAACCATCATAACCGGGTTCACCGCTTCCATTTGTGGCAACAACGCCCGGTAAACGGCCCGCTATTGAATTAGAAAGATTGACAGCAGGCGATCTTACAAGATCAGAACCTTTTACCGTTGCAACAGCACCGGTAACGGTAACTCTTTTCTGTGTACCATAACCCACCACTACCACATCACTTAGTGTGTTTGTGGCCAGTGCAAGATTAACATTAAAACTGGTTTGTTTACCTACCGCCTGTTCCTGTGGTGCAAACCCCAGGTAGGTGATAACCAGCACAGACTTTTCACTTGGCACATCAATGCCAAATGTGCCATTTGCATCAGTAGATACACCTGTTTTGGTGTTCTTTACTGTTACACTGGCATTGGGAGCCGCATTTCCCTTGTCGTCTTTAACAATACCCGTGACATGAATTTTGTTTTGCGCCTGCGATACTATACCACAGAGAACAAAAACAAGCGGCAGAAACTTTTTGAGAAAGCGGGAAGAAGAGAACAGCAGGTAGAAGTGTCTACCCAAATGAGGCGTAAGTATACGCTTTTCCATAATGGCAGTTTTTGGTTTAAAAAAGCAATTGTTATAAAAAATAAAGTTATGTAATCGTTTACATAAAATCGTGTTCGTTTGACACTTATTCCACTTTCGATAATTAATGGCCACATTTTACCTCAAAACTATAAACAGAAGGAAAAGTGACCAGCTACGGGTTAATGTCCACTAAACAGCAAATACACAAATCAGGGGGAATTTGAAAATATCAGCAGTAATTTTCCAAATGCAAAAGCAATTTAACATTTTATTATTAAAAACATTAAAAATAAAATGTGTTTTTTCAAAAAACTCTTTCACTAAGATTAATGATATAACCAGGTAATTATTTTTTTTCATAATTAGGGTGTATAAAACCTGTTTTCTATTAATACAATATAAAATCACTCATTTTCGCCTGGCATTTGAATTTATCCACGCCCTGTTAATTGTATGGCAAACGCAGATAAAAATTCATTTTCCCTGTATTCAGTCTCCATGTAAACTTAACGGATAATAAAGGCATCGTTGCCGGGAACGTTTGCGTAAAAAAATTGAATTATAACAGCTTTTTATTAGGAATATCTTGGTAGCATTGGATTGAAATTGAGCATGTAAGCTGCAGGATTTTGCTTACAGCCAAATGATGATTGTACATTCTCTAACGGTTGCCATTTTAAACCATACTGCTATATGAAGAAGTATCTGATTGCTTTTATCATTTTTTTTACCATTCAGCTTTCTTTGTCTGCCCAAACCCGGCAGGTTCCCGGAAAAGTTACGGACGATGCCGGTGCTCCCCTAACTGGTGTAAGTGTATTGGTGAAAGGATCAAAAAACGGTGTACAGACCAATACGGATGGAAACTTTATCATCTCCACCCAAAATGCAGGCAAAATTGTCCTTGTTTTTACGCATACAGGGTATAAAGTTGTTTCAGTTACCACCGATGGCACAATGCCTGTTTCAGTAAAAATGGAAAAAGATGTTTCCGCGCTGGAAGATGTTGTAGTAATCGGTTACCAGACAGTTAAACGTAAAAATTTACTGGCTTCTGTGTCATCAGTAGGCGCCAGGGATTTGAAAGATATTCCGGTTAATTCCGCCGCCGAAGCATTGAACGGAAGACTGGCAGGTGTTACTGCTACAACCGCAGAAGGTTCGCCAGATGCGCAAATACGGATTCGGGTACGCGGTGGAATGTCCATTACCGGCGATAACTCACCTTTATTTATTGTTGATGGTGTGCAGTTAGAAAATGCGCTTTCAACTATTTCGCCGCAGGATATTCAAACGATTGATGTATTAAAAGATGCAGCAGCTACTGCTATTTATGGAGCAAGGGGCGCAAACGGTGTTTTTGTTATTACTACAAAAAGTGGCAAACAGGGCAGGCTGGTAGTTTCTTACAATGGTTTTGTGGGAATAAAAAAATTACCCAGGACCCTGTCTGTACTCAATCCATATGATTATGTATTTTACCAGTCTGAAAGATCAAGGGGCAGCAGCACAGACAGTTCGACATTTACAAAAAATTTTGGTTCTACCTGGGATACACTTCAGAATTATAAAAATGTGGATCCTGTAAACTGGCAGGACGAAGTATTTGGCCGCACGGGAATTACCCAAACGCATAACGTAACGGCTTCGGGAGGCAGTAAAAAACTTACTTATAATTTCGGCTATACTTACAATGATGATAAGGCCATTGTTATCAATTCAAATTACAAAAGGCATTTGCTGAATGCAAAAGCAGATTATAACGTTACCAGTAAAATTAAAGTTGGGCTCATCACCAGGTATACCCACCAGGATGTATACGGCGCCGGTGTTTCAGACGATAAAGGATCTTCTTACAACCGGTTACGCAATGCCGTTAAATACCGTCCTTTTTTATCTGCCAACCAGGATATTGATGAAAGTGATCCATTGGCAGATGCCAACACAGGTAACGGACTGAACCTGGTAAATCCTATTCTGCTGGCCAATTCGGAATACCGCAAAAAAACAACCAATGTATTTAATATTACCGCCAATGCCAGTATCAATATAACTAAAAACCTCTCTTTCAGGTCTGTTTTTGGCTATACAGAGAATACAATTACAGACAGGCAGTTCAGTGATACCCTTACCCCTTATTCTATTATACAGGGCGGTAAAAAACCGGTTGCGGGACTGGATACTACTACCACCAAAACCATTACCAATTCCAATACATTTACTTATTCAATTAAAGGATTTAAAGGAAAACATGATATTGATTTGCTGGCAGGAGAAGAAACCTATGACCTGAGAACAGAAAGCCACTCCAGTCTTTTTAAAGGGTATCCGGTATTTACTTCTGCGCAGGATGCGTTTTCCAAAACAAATCTTGCTACACCCTTTACCGGGTATCCGAAATTTGGTAAAACAAGATATACCAGCCTGTCGTTTTTTGGCCGCATCAATTATTCATTCCTCTCAAAATATTTGTTCTCATTTAATATTCGCGCCGATGGCGCATCCAAATTTGCCCCTGGTAAACAATGGGGGTACTTCCCGGCAGGCTCGTTTGCATGGCGGGTAAAAAATGAAAAGTTTTTACAAAACGTATCGTTTATAACAGACCTGAAATTAAGAGCCGGGTTTGGGATTGTTGGAAATAACCGTATTGACGACTATTTATTCTTAACCACATTTAAAAATGATGGCAGTTATTTTTATGGGTTAAACAACCAGGCCGTACTGGCGTACTATTCATCGGGGCTTGTAAATGAAAATCTTAAATGGGAATCTACTGTCAACCGTAACTATGGTATTGATATCAGTTTATTTAATCGCCTGGATCTGAGTGTTGATTATTATGATAACACATCTAAAGATCTTTTACTCAATGTACCCATTGCATCTACCTATGGATACGCGTCACAATTGCAAAACATTGGTAAAACGTCCAACAAAGGAGTAGAGGTACAACTGGGTACTACCATTCTCCGGAAGAAAAATAACCTTAGCTGGACAGCCAGTTTCAATATCTCTTTCAATAAAAATAAAATCCTGGCATTGGGAGTTAACCAGCAATCCTTTTTTCCTGCGGCCAGTTGGGGGGTTTCCGGGCAGCCTACTGATTATATAGAAAGGATAGGAGATCCTGTTGGTTCCATGTGGGGCCTGGTATCGGATGGATTTTATAAGGTAGAAGATTTTAATTATAACAATGGCATCTATACGCTGAAGCCAGGTATGGTATCAGACACTTCTATCATTGGTACAGTACAACCGGGGTCAGCCAGATTCAAAGACCTGAATAATGATGGAAAAGTAGATGTAAACAATGACAGAAAAATTATTGGCAACCCAACCCCCAAATTTACAGGCGGTCTCAACCAGCAGTTTACTTATAAACAATGGGACCTGAGCGTGTTTGTTAATTTTTCTTATGGTAACGATGTGTACAATGCCAACAAGATTGAATTTACCAATGGATACACAGCTAATTCAAACATGCTGTCCATCATGCAAAACCGCTGGAAAGTAGTAACCGCAACCGGGCAGACAGCACAGTGGGTTAATTCGTCGAACCAGGTAGTGGGTATTGCACCGGATCAGCTGGCGGCACTGAATGCCAATGCAACCATCTGGCAGCCGTTAAAAAGTGCCGGTGCATTTTATCCAGGTTCCTGGGCCATAGAAGACGGATCATTCCTTCGTATTAACAATATTACATTTGGTTATAGCCTCCCCCAAAAAACCATCAGCCGTCTCAGGATGAGTAAACTGAGATTTTACATTACGGCCAGTAACCTGGCAGTACTAACCAGCTATACAGGGTACGATCCGGAGGTAAGTGTACGAAGCAGCCCGCTAACACCGGGGCTTGACTATTCTGCTTATCCCAAAAGCCGTTCCTTCATTTTTGGCCTGAATGCATCATTCTGATAATTACAAAAAATCCTGATATGAACACTGCGTGTTTCAATAAATCAATTCTTATTATTGCCGCTTTTATGATAATTACTCTTGGCGGCTGTAAAAAATATTTAGATCAGCAACCGATTACTGCTGTTGGCGCCGACGTGGTTTTTAGCGATGTTGCCAGTGCGTACAAAGCATTGTCCGGCGTGTACAGCAGGCTGGTGGGTGATGCGGGTTTTGGTATCCGCTTAAGTTTATATTATACCGTGGACACTGATGAAATGCAGGGGCCTGCCGGTGCAGCCGATAACGACAGAAGGGATATAGCCCGTTATTCAGCTACTTCCAGCAATGCACAAATCACCAACCCGTTTAACCAGTTGTTTCAGGGAATTGAATATGCCAATGTCTGCATTGATAATATTCCTAAAATGGCCCTTTATGCCAATGGTTCAGATCAGCAAAAAAAACAATTGCAGCGGATGTATGGTGAAGCGCTGACACTGCGGGCACAATTTTATTATGAAGCTATTATTAACTGGGGCGATCTTCCTTCTCACTTTCTGCCCGCTTCTGCAGTTGCAGCAACTAATCCATTTCCATCAAAAACTAACAGGGATACATTATACAATCATATACTCGATGATTTAAAAATGGCGGAAACGTTTGTGCCATGGCGCAATGAAGTAACAGGTATTGGTGATGTTGCGGATGAAAGAATTACAAAAGGTACAGTAAAAGGGTTGCGCGCAAGAATTGCCCTGTTCAGGGGAGGCTATTCTTTGCGTGAAAATGCTACCATGCAAAGAAGCGGAGATTATATAACCTGGTACCAGGTGGCAAGAGATGAATGCAATGATATTATTAATTCAGGGCAGCATAGTTTAAACACCAGTTTCAAATCGCTCTGGAAGGACCAGGTTTGCGCACATGCAATTACCGATCCGCAGGGGGAGCTGATGTTCCAGGCAAGTGCTATTGGTGGTACTGGGGCAGAAGATACCAAACTGGGTTATTATAACGGGCCCACGGTAAATGCATTGGGCAATAAAAGCATAAATGTATTACCCACTTATTTTTACTTGTTTGATTCAACTGATCTCAGAAGAGATGTTACCTGCGCTCCTTATAATGTAAATGCAGATGGGGCAATAAAAGCCGGGCAGGCCATTACGGCTATATGTGATGGTAAGTACCGGCGCGACTGGATTACCAGTCCTGCCATTGCTCCCACTAATGCCATACAGTATTTTGGTTTGAAATGGCAGATATTGCGTTATGCAGATGTTTTACTGATGTTTGCGGAAGCAGAAAACGAAATCAATGGTCCAACGGCCGTGGCTTATAATGCCATCAACCAGGTAAGAAGAAGAGGATATGGTAAACCATTGACAGTGCCGGATGCAGTTGTTGATTACAGCGGGTTAACCAAACCATCTTTCTTTGATGCCATTGTAAAAGAAAGATCACTTGAACTGGGAGGAGAAGGCGGACGTAAGTTTGACCTGCTGCGATGGAACCTGCTTGCATCAAAAATAGCTGCCGCCAAAGCAGGTATGTTGGCCATGTCAACCAATTCAGGCGCTTTTGCCACGCTGCCGTCAGCTATGTTTTTCTTTACAGGGTCTACCGCTGACGACTATACGCTTTGGGCCAATTCTTTTTACCAGCGGGCGCCTTTCACCGATCCCTCGGTTATTTATAATAGACAAACAGGTAACTATACATTGTCGGCTGGTGACTACGGTGTAGTTGTTGCCGGTACCAATAATGTGGTTACGCTGCCCAATGCTACCGGTAATGCAGGCAAAATATACTGGGTTGCATATGCGCCCGTTAATGCAGCTGCTACCAACGCATCATGGACGTACAGCATGAAAACAAATACAAGTGGTGGACAGACCATTGATGGCACCACGGCAACATCTAATACCTATTCGGGTACAGTAGCGGCTACTACTGCGCCTGCAACGCCGTCAACTGCCGGACCTATCAAGGTAGTAGGCTTTTTTAGTAATGGTTCACGCTGGATAACGGCCAACAGTGTTGCCTGGCTGGGAACTGGTATTAGCACAACAGCGGTTTCAAGGTTTGCCACTGGTTTTACACCTGGTAAATCTGAGTTGTTGCCGATACCGCAGCCAGCAAAGGATGCAAACATTAACCTGGCACAGAATCCAGGCTATTAAATCCATACTGGTATAAAGGAAAATATAATCAATAATTAGTTTAGCGTATGGTAAGTGATTTTTTAGTTGTCAGTATATCTTCGGCGAACAATAAAAATTGTATACGTGTGATAAAATACTTGGTATTGGTTTGTTTACTGGATAGTTTATTTACAGCGTGCATTGCACAAAAACAAATACAGCCAGATCAAAGCAGTGATAAAGCCGTCGCTTTTCCCGGTGCGGAAGGATTTGGAAAATATACCAGGGGTGGAAGAGGCGGTAAAGTATACATTGTCGTTACCTTAAATGATAAAGGTGCTGGTAGTTTCCGCGAAGCAGCGGAAGCAAAAGGGTTAAGAATAATTGTATTTGCTGTATCAGGTACCATTCATCTTGAAACCAAACTCAGCATTAAAGCTGATGTTACTATTGCCGGGCAAACTGCGCCGGGCGATGGCATTTGCCTGGCTGATCAACCTGTGGGATTGGGCGGGGATAATATCATAGTACGGTACGTCCGCTTTCGTATGGGCGATAAATACCAGCGGGGAGGAATGATAGATGGCAATGGCGGGGATGATGCATTTGGAGGCACACGAAGAAAAAATATTATCATTGACCACTGTAGCCTCAGCTGGAGCACAGATGAAGTTCTCTCTGTGTACGGAGGCGACAGTACCACGCTTCAATGGAATTTAATTGCAGAGCCTTTAAACTACTCTTATCATTTTGAAACCGGCGATAAGGATTACGAGCAACACGGGTATGGCGCCATCTGGGGTGGAAAGCATTCCTCTTTTCACCATAACCTCTTTGCGGATTGCAATAGTCGTACACCCAGGTTTGATGGCATCCGTAATATCCCCGAAGAAAATTGCGATTTCAGAAACAATGTAATTTATAACTGGGGGCATAATAATGTATATGCGGGTGAAGGCGGCACTTACAATATTGTCAATAATTATTACAGACCCGGCCCTGATACAAAAACCACTGTAAAGACAAGAATAGCAAATCCATGGAATAAACCGCCATCTATTCCATTTGGAAAATATTATATTGATGGAAATTATATGGAAGATGCAAATGACATAACGGATAATAACTGGAAAGGCATTGTACCTGAAAAAGGAATGCCCGGTGATATACAGGTGATGAAAATGGATAAGCCACTGTCAGTTGTTAAAGTAACTACCCAATCAGCCAAAGAAGCGTATTCAATGGTAATGAAATATGCAGGCGCCAGTTATAAAAGAGATACACTTGATGAACGGATTATCAATGATGTCAGGAAAAAAACGGGCCGGATCATAGACGTGCAGGGTGGTTTTCCGCACGGTACCGCCTACGAATTAACCATTGGTGCATGGCCTGTATTGCAATCAATAACAGCGCCGGCAGATACGGATAAAGATGGTATGCCTGATGAATGGGAAAAAAGCCATCAACTTAATTCCGCAGATGCTTCAGACGCTGCTTTATATACGCTTGATAAAAATTATACCAATCTTGAAATGTATATACAGTCTTTAGTTGATATTAATTAGTCGTCCCTCAAAAGGCAGGATTGGTGCAGCTGAAGTCACAGTAGTACAGAAGTCTAATCAGGGAACTATGTCGAAATCAGGCTGTTTTCCCTGCCCGACTGGTCATTCAGGCGGGGATTTCGACTGGCTTTTTTGCGGTACTTTTTTTCCATAAAAAAAGTACCAAAAGGTAAATTGGAAAAGATGATTTTGCAAGATTTCGTAACTAT
>JBDSOC010000072.1:0-5960 GCA_039915085.1 Chitinophagaceae bacterium | reverse complement strand
TTTCCGGCATCATATTATGTGCCACACGGCGAAGCTCTTTGATGGACGTATCTATCATATCCAGTGACCGTTCAAAAACGGCCATATTATCCGGGGTTATAATTAAATTGTCTTTCATATTGATCAGTGAAAATTTTACACCGGATAATAAACCACCCAGGCCATCATGCAAATCCTTCGCCAGCCGACTTCGCTCATCTTCCTGTCCTTTCAGCATCGAATCAACTGCCACCAGTTGTTGGTCTTTTTCCAGCTCCCGGATCCGCTGCTGGTGCAGCTCATCCTGCTGTTTTGCCAGTTGCTGCCGGTTACGAATGTTGCGATAGCCTAAAAAACCAACTATCAGCAATGCAGTCAAAAAAGCGATTAAAAAATAATTAAGTGTTGATTTTTGTTTGATGGACAGAGATTGTATTTCCTTTTCTGCATTCAGTTGAACTATTTTTTTCTCTTTTTCAGCAGCCTGGTATTTGTTTTCAATTTCTGCTATTGACCTTTTTGAAGATTCTGTATTAGCGCTGTCTTTTATTGTAGTAAGCTGTTTCAGGTAAATAAAAGCCTGTGATTTATTATTTGTCTTTTCCTCAACAGTTACCAATTCCTGTAAAATTTCAATTGGCTCCTTTATATATATATGCGGGTCATTCAGTGCAGCAGGTAATGCCATTAATAAATATTGTCTGGCTGTAGAATATTCACCAAGCTTTGAATAGCATATCGCAATCATTTTACGGGCGGAGAGGGTCTGAAGATTTGAATTAATAATTTTTGCTTCTGCAATTACTTTTTCATAATAAAAAATTGCTTTCCGGAAATCAGTTTTTTTGCGGCTCATTTGCGCCAGCTTGTTATAATATTGTATATTAAGGGCATGATTATTTAGCTTTTCTACTGTAAGCTTTGCCTTTGCCAGATGGGCTATGGAAGAGTCTAACTGGTTCAACGCGGCAAAATCATCACATACATAGATGTGTGCCCACGCTATAGCTTCTTCATTGTTACATAACAACATTGATGAAAGAGAAAGTTTGTCGTACGTTAACGCCTTATCAAATTGATTCAGGTTGAAATAAAGTGATGATATTCTGCCGTAATAGGTTCCTATTGCCTGATTTTTACGGGGATCATCAGAAGCCTTCCATGCCTCCAGGGCAGCAATATAAACCGGTATTGCTTCTTCTCCTCTTTTTGCCAGTATATCAGCTTTCTGACCCAGGCAGGTAGCAATGTAAAGCTTTGCATCACTAACTTCTTTTTTGGGCCGCGAACTATTTATGACTTTTTGGAAATAAGTAATAGCAGTGTCCGTGTCCATAACAGATAAATCATACCTGGTAGAAAGCGCGTCAATAATTCCTTTAACAAAATAATTGTCGCCCAAAGCATAATCCCATTTTATTTTTTTGGCAAGGGTGGCTCCCTGTTGCAGGTATTGTTTTGATTTTACAGTATCATAAGTAGAATATTCGTTGGCAAGAGCTGTAAAAAGGAGAACGGTTACTGAATCATCTTTTGAACTTTTTATTTTATTCTGAAGGCTGTCAATGATATGGGTTTGAGCCAATGACCGGAATCCTGTGACAAGGCTGATGCATAATACAAGAAAAATATGATGACGAGTAGCTTTCATTTCTATGACTATTCTGGCTTATTCTAAAATTACTATATACTTGTTCACTATTATTTACTTTTCTGAAAAATACCAGTTTCGGGTGATTCTGTGGTGATGATGGTGAATCACTGTTTCGGGTGAGCGGTAAAGTTTTTGGCTCATTTACATTTGATCATTCTTTATAAAAAAAAGATGGTCATGCTAAAAAAATATACACTGAATGTCATGCGGTTTGGATTTATAGGATCGCCATCCCGTAAAATGACAATGGCGCTGTCGTTACTATTTCTATTTACCGGCGCACTATGTAAACATGGTTATTCCCAAAATCTGGGCTGGGCGAAGCGACTGGGAGGATCCGATTATGAGCATGGACATTCAATTGCTGTGGATGCCAGTGGCAATGTTTATACACTGGGTGAATTCCGCGGCACCGAAGATTTTGATCCCGGTTCGGGAGTTTATAACCTGACCTCCTTCTCTGCGTGCTGTTACGATATTTTTGTTTCTAAACTTGACGCTTCAGGTAATTTTCTATGGGCAAAACAATTGGGTGGAACAGCCGTTGACTACCCGAGAGCTATTACAGTAGATGCAACCGGCAATGTGTATGTAACAGGTGATTTTGAAGGCACCGCAGATTTTGATCCCGGTGCTCCCGTATATAGTTTTACTTCTGTCGGCGGTGCCGATATTTTTATTGTAAAATTAAGTACCGCAGGTGATTTCATTTGGGCTGCGCAAATGGGTGGCCCTTCTAATCCAGGGTCCAACAGTGATCTCGGACGAGCTATTGCTGTCGACGGTGCCGGAAATGTATATACAGCAGGTGTTTTTTCCGGCACTGCAGATTTTGATCCGGGTGCTGGCGTTTATAACCTGGATTCTTATGACGCATTTGGCCAAAGCGGCTTTGTTTCCAAATTAGATGCCGGAGGCAATTTTGTGTGGGCAAAACAATTGACCGGCGTGTTAAATGTTGTAGCTTTTTCCATAGCAATAGACGGCAGTGGAAATGTTTATACAACGGGAATCTTTTACAGCACGACCGATTTTGATCCAGGTCCGGCAATATATAATCTTACTCCCCCGGAAGATAACAACTATGATGTTTTTATTTGCAAGCTGAATGCATCGGGCAATTTCGTCTGGGCAAAGCAAATAGGCAGCGCGCATATTGTAGGTTCAAGTCTTTGGGATATGAGCTATGGTATTGCCGTGGATGCTGCTGGTAATGTATATACAACGGGTACTTTCCCCGGCACGGTTGACTTTGATCCCGGCCCGGGTGTTTACAATATGACTGCAGCCGGTACCCTCGGAGCTCTTGATATTTTTATTTCGAAATTAGATACTGATGGCAATTTTGTGTGGGCAAAACAAATAGGTGGTGCATATACTGAAGTGGCATACGCCATAACAGTTGATGCTGCAGCAAATGTTTATACAACAGGCTATTATACCGGCAGCGCTGACTTTGACCCCGGCCCCGGCATATATAGCCTTACCACTACTGGTGGTAATGCCAACTCAGATGCAGATATTTTTGTTTCAAAATTAGATGCCGCTGGTAATTTTGTTTGGGCCGAAACCGTTGGCGGCTTAGGCTTTGATTATGGCAACGCCATTGCTGTTGATGCAGGCCAGCATGTGTATGTAACAGGTACTTTTGCCTTCACAGCCGATTTCGATCCTGCCCTCGCCCAGTATAACCTGGTTTCATCGGGCCACGACGATGTTTTTGTGCTTAAACTTGTTGGCAGTGCATTACCTGTACAACTCCTGGACTTTGCCGCGAAAGCAAATGATAAAAACACGGTTACTATATCCTGGACAACTGCTACGGAAACCAACAACAATTATTTTACTGTCGAACGATCAATCGATGGCCTCCGCTTTGAACAGGTTGCTATTGTAAAAGGTGCCAACAACAGCAGCATTCCCATCCATTACCAGGCTACTGATAATCCCTCTTTGCCCGGTAAATCATACTACCGGTTAAGGCAAACCGACCTGGATGGAAAGTTTACCTACAGTTCTGTTGTGCAGGTGCAGATTAATACAACGAACAGAACCGAATTTACTATTTATCCCAACCCTGTGCAGCAGGTGTTACAGGTGCAGCTGCCAGCTTCAACCAACAAAAATTTCGTATGGCAGGTGCAGGATGCAACCGGTAAAGTAGTTAAACAACAAAGTGATCAAATACATAACAGCAGCCAGTCAATTGATGTATCTGGTCTGCCAAAAGGATTGTATTGGTTGATATTGAAAAACGAGGGTGGGGTGGCTGTAAAGAAATTTATAAAACAGTAATGATAGTCCGCCCTTACATGCCTCATTAATTTATCCTTTTAAAAATGATCTGCGAATCGCCATTTCGGTTGTGCCAAAATTAAAATGCACTGCATACTTCACCTTATATATTTTACTAAAAAACTTTTTATGAAAAAGAAAATCTTACTGTTGATGGTACTCATCCTGGTTATCATTTTACCCGGTTGCAAAAAAATACTTGATGGCATCGTGCCTGTTATTCCGGATGGACCAACGTTGACAGCGGTAGGCACCCCGGTTGGCGGTATTGCTACCAAAATGATCGGCAAAAACGGCGGTTCGCTTGCATCTGCTGATGGAAACGCTGAATTGATTTTTCCCGCGGGTGCTCTGGATAATGATAAACCGATCAGCATCCAGGCAGTTACCCAAACTACACCAAATGGGGTGGGCCTTGGATACCAGTTTTTACCCGAAGGCCTAAAATTCCTGCAACCCGTTACCTTAAAATTTCATTACAAGGCAAGTGATCTGGCTTCTACATTAGGTGATTTGATGGGTATTTCATTCCAGGATAGCACAGGCGGCTGGTGGCGTTTGAAAAATTTTTCCAATGATACCGTCAACAAAGTGATTACAGCCTCTATTCGACATTTTACAGTCTACGCTGTGTTTGACTGCTTATTAATTACACCGCCTAAAGGCGATCTGAAAGTTGGTGCCAGTATGTTGCTGAATATTCAGACTGTATTAACCGACGATGAGGACCTGGCAACATTGGGCCCAATTGACGAGGAGTTGGCACCACTGAAAAAAATAACTTCTCAGAAAGTTATCTGGTCGGCAAATGGAATTGTCAATGGCAATGCTATTTATGGCACGGTCACGTCAGAAACCGCGGTTGAAGCTACTTTCAAAGCTCCTGCAAAAGTGCCAAATGCAAACCCCGTAGCCGTTAGTGGCCAGGTGTTTTCTACGTTTAAATATCATGGTAAAGTATTCGATAAAACGTCACTGGTTTCTAATATCACCATTACCGACGGACAAAAATACTTGTTGGAAATAAGGCAAACCGAAACGGCCCCTCCTTTTGTATACAAGGACACCGCCAGCCTGGTAATTTCGGTAAGTAGTGATGGAAAAATTTCCGTTGCCGATATTGCCAATTTCGCCCCTGTCACAACGCCCGAAATTGCCACAGTAGGAGACTGCACCGCCACGTGGATCAAAGACGCGGTAGGCGAAATGAACATTACCAATGTTACCGGAACAATAAGCGGTTCCGCGGGAGATCCTGCCCGGGTTTTAATATTACATTTCAGTCATAGCGGGACGGTGGTCCCCAAATTTAAACAAGCATGCGCCGGAGCAGGAGAAGTAACCTATGGGGGCATTGCAATAGCTGGTTTTCCCGTGCTTCTTTCCTTCACCTTAACACGGGATGGCGGAATTTATTTTATAGACGATGGCCAGGAGTTTGCCCGGCTAACCCTGCAATAATTTAATAAAAAAATAAAAAATGAAAAAGATAATTTTTTTCGGACTACTGGTACTACCCTTCTGCGGATCTGCGCAGATTGGTGTAAAGGCAGGCTTAAATTTTTCAAACGTAACAAGTGCGTCGTCTATTAATAACAGCAGCCGTACCGGTTACCATGCAGGTCTGTTGCTGGGTTCACCGTTTAAAAAGTTGCTGGGCTTCCGCACGGAACTAATGTATTCAAAACAGGGATATGATTATGGTTCAGGCAAGGGCAATGTGGGGTTGGATTATATCATGTCTGCCGATTTTGTTACGGTTGGTATTACCCGTTACTTTCAGCTGCAGCTGGGCTTCCAGGTTGCTTATCTGTTGAATGCAAAAGCCGACAGCAGCAATGAAATAGCTGGTTTGCCTGGTGCTTATAAAAAGATACTGGACATTTCTAACCGGATAGATTATGGGTTTGCCGGCGGCGTTGAAATTCATCCCGCAGGTGGCTTACTGATAGGTGCAAGAATAAATATCAGTCTTTCAAAACTTTATAAAGATGCTGCCAGCAGCCAGGATGGTTCTTTTTCAGGTATGGAC
>JBDSOC010000285.1:0-2739 GCA_039915085.1 Chitinophagaceae bacterium | reverse complement strand
TCCATCGCTCTCATCTTTTACCAGTTTAACCGCATCTGGTGTAACAGGCGCAAAAAAACTTGGCCAGCCTGTACCGGAATCAAATTTGGCGTCTGAACTAAACACCGGTTGCAACGAAGCCGCTGAGTAATAGGTTCCTTTTTTATAGAAATGATCATACTTGCCGGTGAAAGCCCTTTCGGTACCCTGCGTTCTCAAAATATAATATTGATCATCTGTCAATTTTGCTTTCCACTCTCCATCTTTTAACTGTATAGGATAAACAGTGCCTTTGCCGGCTACCGGCGGGTCGGGATATTTTTTGTTTTGAGAAAAGCCACAACTGGCGGCAAGCAAACCGGCAAATAAAGCTATCATTGAAAAATAAGGACGCATAAAAATGTATTTAATTAAATAACATATACGTAGTAAACCTTGTTTGGATTTACTTGTAAAATGTAAAATTATTATAAATAAGAAACAGAAAATGACGGCAGGAAGACAGTTTCAGGCTGGAAGGGATCCATTAACAAACATTTCACTACTGCTAAAAAAGGGAAAGAACCTCGATAGCAGGGAAGGACGCATCAATTTTGTGGAAAACCATTTGAAAAACTAAACGCTATTTGTAAAGCAATTACTAAATTTGTTAGTAATTAACAGCTATAATATTTACACTATGTTTTATACAGCAGATCTTCATATACATTCCCATTATGCAGGCGGTACCAGCCCGGAACTAAATCTTGATACCATTTATCAGTGGGCGCAGGTAAAAGGCATTGATGTGATAGGCACAGGTGATTTTACACATCCCTTATGGCTGGCAGAATTAAAAGAAAGATTACTGCCTGATGGCAATGGTTTCTTCTATTTAAAAAATCCACCTGCAACAACTGCATTACATGGTATTCATCCAACTCATAAGGATCTTCGTTTTTGTTTATCTGCAGAAGTGAGTACCGAATACATGCACGACAATAAAAAACGTGTTGTTCATCATTTATTATACGCACCTGATTTTGATACAGTAAAAAAGATCAATAAAAAATTGAGTGCTTATGCTGATTTGTCAGCAGACGGAAGACCTTCTATTATTTTATCTTCCCGGAGTTTACTGGAAATTATAGTGGAAGCGTCTCCGCAATCTCACCTTGTTCCTGCCCATGCCTGGACGCCATGGAATGCAGTCTTCGGCTCAAAAAATGGTCATGAAAGTTTAGAAGAATGTTATGGAGATATGGCGGGACATATTTTTGCCCTGGAAACCGGCCTGTCTTCGGATCCTGCCATGAACCGCCGCTGGAATAAATTGGACCACCTTACCATGATGTCTAACTCTGATGCCCATTCGCTGAATAAATTGGGGAGAGAACTTAATTTATTTGATACAGAGAAAAGTTATGATGGTTTATTCAATGCAGTAAAAACAAAAAAAGGTTTTAATGGCACCATTGAATTTTTTCCCGAAGAAGGGAAATACACGTATGATGGTCATCGCAGGTGTGGTATTTGTTTATCACCGGAAGCCAGCAGGGGCTGCGGAACTATTTGCCCGGTTTGTAAAAAGCAGGTAACCATTGGCGCTATGCACCAGGTAGACAGGCTGGCCGGCAGTACGAATTCTATTCAGGCAAGTGATAATAAAGGATTTCATCATGTTATTCCCTTGCAGGAAATGTTATCTGAAATACATGGTGCAGGTGCGAATACTAAAAAAGTGGCGATGGCATTCCGCAAGGCAATTGCTGCTTTTGGTAATGAGTTTGCAATACTGGAAGAAACACCTGTAAGCGATATTGAACGTCATCATCCTTTACTGGGTATGGCCATCAGCCGTATGCGTGCCGGGCACGTAAAAAAAATTGAGCCGGGATATGATAATGTGTATGGAAGAATCCTGTTGTTTGAAAAAGAAGAATTAGGAAACAGCGGGCAAATAGGAATGTTTGGTTAAGAGAAAAAGCCTGAGCGCATGTAAATAATTAAGAGCCTCTTATATAAAATCTCACATAGCCAAAGAAGAATAAAAAAATAATTTTCTTCTCTTCCTCCTGTTAGCCTTTGCGAAAAATACAATCTTCAATCGAATAAAAGAATGCTTTATTACCTCAGTCACATTGAGCAGCCAGGTTCTGTGCCTGGCTCCCTTCCCCTTGCCGGGGAAGCCGGATGGGGACCTAATGGCTCTCCCGGTAATGCTGCAATAAAATATCTCCGCCAAAATCATTTGTCAAATCACGGATAACTGTGTGTACATGATTCGCATTGTTTTGCGAATTATCGTATTCAATAATTATAGATGGTCCCTGGATGCGGTAGTAATAAGGCTTACCCAAAACATGTTCTGTATAGCCTGCCCAGGTAAACCATAAATTATCCAAACCAGCGGTTTGAATCTGCTTCAGCATATTATCTGCAAACAGTTTTGTATAACGATGCACGTACATGGTGAGCAATTGCAATAATAATTGCTGGTTGCCCGGAGACAGTTCACTGTAACGTATACCACCGGGATGTGCTATCATAGCGGTTCTGCTGGCAGCGGTAACAATTTCATTTGGAGCAATAGAATCAATAATGGCTTTTTTCAGTTCACTGGCTGACAAGGCATGCAGCAATGCAAATCCCCGGTCTGTTTCTTCTTTTAATACCTGTTTGTCTTTTTGCGGGCCGTCTGGTACAATAGCAGGATTGGAACCAAGAAAAGATGGCGTACCTGCAACCAGTTCTTTTTTATCAGCTGAAAAATGAAAAGCC
>JBDSOC010000264.1:0-6053 GCA_039915085.1 Chitinophagaceae bacterium | reverse complement strand
CCTTATGTTGTTGGATTGCGTGGCAACTGGCGTCTGCAAAAATCTTTTGCTTACCATACAGATCGTGAAAATATATTGCCTTTCATAAATCCAGGCGATCCGTCTGTGATTGAAAAAACAGATATACGTAAATCGGGCGCCTATACAGTATTCTCTCCTTTTTGGAAATATGAAAATAATCAGTGGCTATCGCCGGACGACCAATCTGTAAAAGATGCCAATTGGGTTAAAGCCAATGAACTGACAGCTTTTAATCAGAAAGGACAGGAGATAGAAACTGTGGATCCACTTAATCGTTATAATGCAGCACAATTTGGCTACCTGCAATCAATGGTGACAGCAGTTGCTTCAAATGCACGCTATACAGATATTGGTTATGACGGTTTTGAAGATTATGATTTTGATGTAGACAATTGTTATAATTCAGATACCTGTAATCTTAATGGACATTTTAGCATCCGCAAATTAAGCCATAGTTACCCTGGAAGCATAATGCCTGATGCAACCTATGCACATACTGGCAGAAATTCATTAAAAGTATCCAACGGTGTAACAGATGCAACTATAGTAAAATCTCTGGCACCTGTAACCAGCAATGCGCTCTATACATTTATTGGTGCATACATGTCGCTTAATGACAAAGGTATATTGAATGGTTTTAAACCTCAGGCAGGAAAGCAATATTTATTGAGTGCCTGGATAAAAGATGATGGTAATAATGTGCAGTACGGACCTGCCACGGAAACCGCAAAAGCCGCAGTAGAAATAATAACAGGCGGGCAAACATTTAATACTGTAAAAGCAGGACCGCGGGTAGAAGGATGGCGAAAAGTAGAAGTTGTTTTCCTGATTCCGGCGATGGCAACTGACATTAAAATAAAATTCCGATCAGGGAGTACAATTGCCTGGTTTGATGATGTACGCATACATCCTTTTGACGCTCAAATAAAAACGTATGCTTATGATAGCAGGAGTTTGCGCCTTTGGGCTGAGTTGGATGAAAATAATTTCGCCACCTTCTATGAGTATGATGATGAAGGTGTTTTAATCAGGGTTAAAAAGGAAACAGAAAGAGGAATAATGACAATTAAAGAAACCAGGTCGGCTTATAAAATGAAAAAATAATTCCGCTATGAAATGTTTGCTGGAAAAAATAAGGAATATTATTTTGTTTTTGCTGATGGTGGCCAAAGTTGATGCACAAAATGAAGCGCTTATGGCAATGCAAAAAATATACAATGCATATAACTCTGGTAGTACTATAGATTTCAATGGCACTATGATAATGTATGCTAAAAATAATCCTGGAAAAATCATTGAAAAAATGGAAAGTAGTTATACAATAAAGGCAATGAATTTTACCTGTCATATAGGACCTGTATTAATGTTATTGAATGATGATTATTATGTATCAGCAGACAAGACACTTAAGCTGATAGTCATTGGACACAGGAAAGATTTACCAGGTAATGGGGGCATACCTGTATTGAACATAGCACAGTTTAAAACCTGGATACAGGATAAAGCAATCAAGGCAAGTGTAATACCCCAGGGCAATAATTTGTTTTTGCAATTAAGCGATCCAGGAGGGATAAGCGGGTATCATCTCTGCAGCATAGTCTGTAATGCTAAAACCGGGTATATGAAAAAAGTGCTAATGGAAATGGATGATTATAATGACATAGCACGTAAAACAATGGTGTTGGAAATTAATTATACAGTGCCGGTTGTCAAAGAAAGCAGTAGAAACGAATTTTCTGAGCGGTCTTTTTTTTCTTTCAGGAATAATAAAATCAGGATAACGGATAATTATAAAGGCTACCAGGTAATTAATCAGCTGTAAATTTTTATTATGCGTTGCAGGAGTGGTATTTGTAATAGTATAAGAATCAGGGGTATAATATTAACCGCCCTGCTCATTGTTTGTTGCATAGTAGTGCAGGCGCAAACCGAAAAATACATTCAGTCGTTAACCGGCAATATAAAAAAAGGAGATAGCTGCGTTGTAACGGATGATAAGTTTTACGATTTGGAAAAATGGGCTACCATACAAAGACACCTGTCTGTAAATAACCTGGTGACTTTTGAACTCCGTTACGATACAATTGCCAATTATTTTGACCGGAATTTTTCCTGCACATTACAGGTGGATATTGAATATGAAAAAGCTGACAAAACAAAACAACAATTAAAGAATATATCCCTTGAAGTTAATTATGATACAGCCCGTGGCAGCACTCACAAGGGTATTGCTTTTTACAAATTTCCGGACGGCCACAATGTTAAAGTAATAGTAAACAAAATTAGCAGCGCAGAATGGGGCAATAGCATCCCCCCCATATTTAGGATTAAAAATGAAATTTTTATTGAGCGGTTATACACAGTAAATACGCAGGTTCCTGTAAAAACAGTTACTGTATACGGTGGGACTGAACCTGCTTTATTTCCACGAAAATCGTTTACAGGCATTAATAGCCTAAGCAATCTTAATAGGGCAGATGTGCCCGGGCAGCAACAAATGATAAGCTGGGATGTCACTGATCCATCTTTTCCGCAATATGATTTTGAATGGGTTTTTTTTGATGATGGTAGTTTGACAGGATCAAAAATCAACAGTGGTGCTTTTACTTTTAGCCAGGATGAACTGGCTAATATATTTAAAAACAACAGTAGCCGTGTCACAGTCAGTTTGCCTTTCTACCAGTTAAATTTAATTTATAACGCTGGCTGGGTATTCCATCGGGTAAGGGGTGTGCGTTATGATGAAACAACCGGTGAACGAACAGAAGGTGTGTGGAGTTATACCGGTGATTATACGTACAATGGAAATTTATATGGCCTGTTGAGGTGTAATGGGCATGAAGCGTACCTGAACTGGCAATATAATATGTCTTTTGCTGAAGAAGGTAAACGTAAAGAAGTTGTAAGTTATTTTGATGGAAGCTTACGTAACCGGCAATCAGTAACGCTTAACAATGATAATTCAGGCAGCAAAACCATTGTGCAGGAAAATGTTTTTGATGCACTGGGCCGCGGGGCTGTGAATATTTTGCCGGCACCTTCAGATGAAAATACAATTCATTATTTCCATGAGTTCAATAAAAGTGTCCAATCGGATCTCCCCTATAATTATACAGATGTTGAAGAGCAAAGCAATTGCTTCAAACAACCTTTTGCAATGAGCACGGCTTCTGGCGCCTCACAATATTATTCTTCTTCCAATCCTAAAAAAGATGATAATACAAGCCAGTTTTATTTTACAAAATATATTCCGGATGCGCAGGGCTATCCTTTTGCAGTAACCGGTTTTACTCCGGATAATACCGGCCGGGTCCGTTGGCAGGGTGGTATAGGTCTGGCATACCAGCCCGGCAAACCCGTAGCATCAGATGATCACACTACAAAATATTTTTATGGCAAACCACAACAGGATGAATTAGACAGGTTGTTTGGCAATGAAGCGGGCAATGCATCACATTACACGAAAAATATGGTAATAGATGCAAATGGTCAGTCAAGTATCTCTTATGTAAACGCATCTGGTAAAACCGTTGCTACGGCACTTGCTGGAAAGTCACCTGATAATCTTCAGCCGCTTCCTTCTTATCATTTGAAAAATACGCCCTTTGTTACTACGCTGACTGACAGAGATAATATTGTGCGCGACGCAGCTAATCTTTCACTTACATACAGTGGAACCTTTTTAGCGGCTGCTACGGGTGCTTTTACATTAAAGTATGATTTTACACCATTAAGCCTTCAGGTATTGTATGGAATAGAGAACCAAAAAATTTGTGCTGATTGTTATTATGATTTACTTATTAATGTAACAGACAATTGCGCCAACATTATTCAGTCTTTGAAGCAGGAGGCTGTATTTACAGAGAAAACAACCTGCAATCCTGCACCTGCCAGGCAGGAAGGGCAATTGCCGGTGACAATTCAACAACCAGGCGAATATAATATTACTTATAAATTAACGCTCAGCCGTAAAGCCATTGATTACTATATTAATCAATATCTGGTACAGGATCTTTCACTGAAAAAGGAAATTGATTTTCAACGGGCGGCCGTACACAATATTGATTTGAGCGGATGTTTTAATAATTGCGAAACCTGTCTTGCAGATCTGGGAACAGAACAGGATTTTGTTACACACATGACAGGTGTACTGGAGCAACAAAATAATTTTCCTCCAAATGATGCTGATGTTATTTGGATGAAGAGGCTATATAGGCAATTGCTTGATGAATGTAACCTGCTGCAAAAGGGTTGTGGTAAAACTGTACTGCCGTGTGAAGAACAAACCCTGCAATTAAAAGACGATGTTACATTAGGCGGGCAATACATGCTGTATGATGAAGAAACAAAAAAGTTTATCGAAAGAGATATTAATGTTCTTTTAAAAAATGTAAATGCTTTAACAAACGATGTTATCATCAACGGTATTACAAAACCTTTTAACCAGTTTAGTGAATCGGAAATAATCACAAACTGGCAGGATGAATGGGCAGATATCTTATTACCCTGGCATCCCGAAAACCTCAATAACTGCTTTATTGCTGACTGTGGAAAAAATGCGGAAAGCGATTCTTATGATGAACATTTTTTGAATACAGAAGAAAGCACACTCGCTGCCACAAGACTTTACTGGTTTGCTGATAACTACTCATCTGTAGTGAATAACGATCCCTATTTTAAAACAGGAGCCGAAGGTTCATCTAAGAAAGCAGCCTTTCTTAATTTTTTGAATGACTATAAGGGTACAGGATTGGATATTATGTCTTTTGTACGCTGGAGCCTGTATTGCAAGGAGAAGAATACAAATAATAATTACCCGGTTAAGTTAAGTCCCTGCCCGCGTACAGCAGCCTGTAACCGTGATGAAGACGAATGGAATCTTTTTAAAGTTTTGTATTATTCTGCGAAGCAGGAAGTAAAAAACAAAAATACTGCGTGCAATTCCAACGATTTGTTTGTTGATCCTTCAACCATGCTGGCACCACTAATAGATCAAACTGCCGTTGCACCTTCAACCTGTGTTTCACTCGCTTTGTTTAATGCCAGTAACGGGAACGGTACGGTTACTATTCAGTATACAGGCAATGAAAAAATTATGCAGGACGTGGTCGTAAAATATTTTGCAGTAAATAATATTGGGCAACTGGTCAGTAGTGCAGGCGGAAATGTAATTTTTTCTGCAGGAAGCGAATCAGGCGCCGTTAAAATTGTACCCGGGGTTGCTAATCTTGTTTACATTATTGATTATGCACGTTGCGATCTTCTTCATCCCTATTATACAAAAGCACGCCGGAATTTTAAAGGAATAAATGCAGATGCTGTTAGTATCCGAATAGCTAATACATCCAAAGAAGTATTAAATGCCAATGCTGGTGCCGCAATGGTTAATGAATGTAAAGAAAGTTGTGAGCAGAGTGCCGATGGATGGATGCAAAAATTAACGGGGTGTAATCTTGTAATTAATTCTGCGGAATACTCCCAGATTCATGACGGGCTGATAGCGATTTGTAAAAGCAGTTGCCAGATCAATGTACAGGATCATCCTTTTGGTGCTTCCAATACAACTCTGCCAACCACAGCCGGCGATAAAATTTTTAAGGATGTGTTGTTAAGGGTATTAGGCCAGGAACGATTCTCTTCAATTTGTAATGATTTACTCCTGGATTATCCTTTTCCAATGGATGCGAAGCCGCTTTATACAAATGAAGTTGTACGTACGCCGGAACCTTGTACTTATGATAAGTTAAAAGCCTGGGAATTGGCTTATCAATCTGCAATAGGTTACAACAGTTTTGCTGATTACATAAAAAGAACAATTGATCCTTTATTTTCATTAACCGATGCAGCAATAAATAGTTTACTCAGTGCATATGAAAATAATTGTGTAACAGCCAGGCCGCTGGTTTTGCCTGCATCACTAAGTTGCAGCGTTACACAGCCCAAAACTTGTTTAGCATGCACAGCGCTACAGGATGAACAATTAAATTTCGATGCCGCCTATGCGTATGTATCTGCGGATGATCCGGAGTATT
>JBDSOC010000239.1:0-6047 GCA_039915085.1 Chitinophagaceae bacterium | reverse complement strand
TACTTTTTTATTTTGGGCTCTTCCAGGCAAATGCTGCTGTCTACATTCACCACTTTGTATCCTTTTTGTTTAATCAGTTCAAAACATTTTTGCAAAAGAATTTTACTGTCGATGTTTTTATAAGCCGCATCTGTATTGGGAAAATGCATACCTATATCGCCCAATGCCAGTGCACCCAGCAACGCATCACAGATGGCATGCAATAATACATCGGCATCGCTATGACCTAATGAGCCTTTATGGTGCGGAATCTTAACACCGCCTATCCATAAATCACGACCTTCTGCCAGTTGATGAAAATCTATACCAAATCCGATTCTGTACGACATAAGATGATTTGTTTAATAACGTTTCACGCAGCGGACACAGCGGAACAACGGACACAAAGAAAAACAAAAAGAAGGAAAAACTTCATGCCAGTATTCAAACTATGCAGGGAACGCAAAGATACTGCTGTGATCATAGCCCATTTGTGTCCGCTGCGTGAAATATGATGGTGAAATAAAAAAAGCGCTCCTTTTGGGAACGCTTTCAAATTATATTATAATGAACTTATTATTTACTGGTACTGCCATTGCTGCCATTTGTTTCGCTGTCAAGATCAAACAACAGACTGAAACGCAATGTGCTTGACAAAGGGTTTTGATTGATACCGCTTCCGGAAGGAATGATATACGAAACGTTTAAACCAAAAACATTGTATTTAAGACCCGCGCCCAATGTAAAATATTTGCGGTTTCCTTTTAATTTGTCTTCGTAAAAATAACCGCCACGCAATGAGAACTGATCCATATAGGTGTATTCCATACCACCTGAAATCTGGAACTCTTTCAACGTTTCAGAGAAACCACCCGGTGCGCTGAATGAATTGAACCAGCCATTGATAGAGCTTTTGCTTCTATAGCCGGCCTGGGATGCAGAGTCAGTAGAAAAATCACCTGTATATACCGGCGGTGTTGGCACCAGCAATTTATTAATATCAAGACCCAGTGTTATTTTATTGCTTTCATCAAACACCCATGTATGGGCCGCCCCCAAACCAAGGTTAGCAGGTATAAAATCTTTTTGATTGGCATCATTGGTATAACCAATTTTAGAACCCAGGTTGGTTAGTGTAACACCAAAGTTCCAGCCTTCACCAGTTGTATTCAGACCATGATAATACAAGGAGATATCACCGGCAATAGCATTTCCTGCTTTATAAGTAGTACCTGAAGTACCCGCTGCGCCGGAAGCAAGGTTAGAATGAATATAGCGCAATGCTACACCAAGGCCCAGCTTATCAGACAGTTTACGGGTATAGCCCGCATCAAAACTAAACTCTCTTGGTCTGAACTGACCCAGATCCTGACCGGAATTATCAGTAAACTGTATATTACCCAGGCTGAAATAACGCATAGAAGCCGTGATAGCTTCATCATTACTGATTTTATAATAACCCGCCAAAGTGGCCAGGTACACATCATTTAATTGCAATTTTCTCAGCCAGGGCGTGTAAGTTAACCCTATACCACCCTTGCTTTCATTAAAGGAGGTTTTGGCAAGGTTCCAGAAAGCAGAATTTACATCGGGTGAAGTAGCTATACCAACTTCACCCATACCGCCCGCGCGCGCATCGGGTGAAATACGTAAAAAAGGAACCGCAGTTGTGACAACATTAATTTTATTAGCAGAGGTAGTCTGTGCCTTTAATGCAGTGGATCCAGAAACAAGTAAAATTGACGCAATTAGTTTAAAGGTCTTATTGCTTTTCATCTAAAATAATTTTACGTATAGTTTTTTTCTATAGCTTTCAGGTTTTAATATAAGCGGCTAAATTACAGATTTTTAAGTAAATATGAATTACAAACGCAGCAGTTTGCCCGATTTTACGGCCGTTTCGCCATCTGCTGCTGAAGTAACCTGTAATTGATAAATATAAATACCGGGGGCCAGTATTCTTCCACTATCATCTGTACCCGGCCAGTCAATATCACTTGAACGGTTTCCAGTTGTATTTATTGTTGTTTCAATTGTTTTCACCAGTTTACCAAATGCTGTAAATATTTTCATATTCAATTTTAAGTTTATACCTGGCCTGTTGTGCTCAAACCTAAAACTGGTACGGGCAGTAAAAGGGTTGGGGTAATTCATCACATTATCAATACGCAGCCCTTGTTTTACTACCCTGAAACGGATGGTCACTTCACTGCTGTTATTGGCCACATCCCAGGCTTTAATTACCATGGTATGAGTGCCTTCGGTCATAGCCGGCAATTGAAAACGTATGCTGCCTTTCTGGTAACTGTCCAGCTCTGTTTCAAAAAAACTATTGAGGACATACATTTGCTTTGTATCCCCGTCTACAATAGCTGTTATATCATGACCGATGCCCGTACCTGCAATATTGATGCCTGAAGAGTCGGCAAGGTTCAATAATAATACCGGCGCCGGATTTACCGTATTCCCATTTATAAATTTTTCATCGTCCAGGTAAGCTTTAATTACCGGTCCGGCATTGTCGCTGCTTACGACCTGGGAGCCACCAATCAAAAAACCGTTAAAATTGCCGTTGCCATCCAATTGGCCGTTATCTGCATAATAATTAATCCTGCCATTTCCCGGCTGGTAATTAATATCTTTTGGAACAATAAAGCTGAAATCAAACTGGCCATTGACAACATTCACTTTCCCCTTAAAAATGGGGGATCGTTGTACCTGGAAATTTTGCTGGTAACTATCTGCATCGTTTCCACGTGTAGAAATTGTTTCCGCTTTATCAAAAATGGTTGCATATAAAACCCCATTAAAACTGTTGAGCTGATTGCCCTGCACATCAGTTACATTGCCGCCAATATTGTATTTATTAAGTGCCTTTAAAGTATCTGGCTGTGCATTGACTGCTTTTCCATTTACAGTGAGCGTTTGTACACGGTATTTTGGATAGGCAAGGGTTAAAGCCGGATCTCCCAGCAAAGTAAATTTCCTGTTATTGGTTATATCTGCCTGGGTTTGGTAAGTGAGGTTTTTGGCTTGTTTCACGGCTTCACCCAAACTCATATAAGATCCATCGTTCCTGGGTTGTAAAGCCGCCTGCAAATAATTTTTGTTCATGATACGGTTACTGAAAGCAAATACCAGGCGGGTGGTTGTCATTAATGCAATGGCCCCGGTTTTTTCGCGCAGCAAAATATCTTCTCCCAATGAATTAACAGCCGGGTTATCGTAAGGCGCAAAGTCGCAGGTGGCAGTAATAAACAATGGCAGGCGGTAGGTATTATGCCATGTGTCTACAATATTTTTCTCAAGCACCACTTCTTCTGCCAGCCTGGTGGAACTTCCATGCCCGTTGTAGTTCCAGATAAGCGTTCCATTTTGCACCTGGTTATTAATGGCCTGGTTTACTTCCGGGTAACGGCTGCCCGCTGGCGTACTGGCTTGTGTGTAAGCATCCAGGTAAATTTTATTTTGAATAAACAATGGATTAGCAATGGTACTAGCATTTGTAATTACTTCGGCATCGTTAAAGTGGAGGTTTGCATCCTGGTCGTCGGCAATAAAAGTTTGTTCATTGCGCCATGGACCCAAGCTTTTAGGGTCCGTATAGTTAATTAATTTATCAACATAAGCACTGGCCTGTGCAGGCGTTTGTGCGGGTATTCTGCCTATACCAATATCAAGCAGGTTGGGTATTAGCACATCATTGATATCTTCCTTATCATCTAAAAATCCAAAGAAATCATCAGAAGTATAGGTTGACAAAGGATCAAGCGAAGCATTGTTTTGATAGCCCGGCACATAATTACTGTTATTTTTTGTGCGATTCTTGTAATCATACGATGCATCTCCGAGCAACAACAGATATTTGGGACGCTGGCTGCTGTCTGCACCGGCTTTATCATAATACATTTTTACAAAATCGCGGATAGCGGTGGGATCGGCAATACCTGATGAAAACTCATTGAACACCTGATCTGTTGTTACGGTAACAGTTTTTAAATTATCTTTTTGCTGGTGAAATGCAGCAATCCGCTGCGCCTGCTGCAGTAATGGCGGATACGTCACTATAATCAGATCAGCAGGCTGGCTATTGTGCAAATCCTGGTTGGCTGTTTTATTAATAGCTTCCGGCACCAGGAAATCAGTTGAAAAAGCAATGTATTCACGCAATGAAGAAGTATTATTTATAAATGATAAATCACTTCCATTTGCTGTGCTGGTCATATTCAGCGGATCTGTGGCGTTGGTTACATCCCATACCTGGGCTGCAGCAGCATTTTGTATAATAAATCTGGATATAGCCGCGGGCGCAACACTGTTCCAATCGCGAAAAAGCAGTTGCTCATTTTTGGTAAGTGATAAATTTCTCCTGCAAAAAATTTCAAACCAGTCTATCCAGCCCCGGGCGTTGGCACCACCTGGGGTAAAATTGTAAGAAACAAATAAATTAGCGCCGGGAGTAAAACTGGCGGCAGATTGTGAGCTTTTCGCAAACAGGTCAAGATTGGTATTGCCAACAGCCGCTATATCATGCTGTAAAACAGGCTGCCCATTTATATTCGTTGTAAACAGGCTGCTGCCGTTTACGGACCGGGCCACGCAGGCTGAAACAATGGTTGCTGGCTGTGCAGTATTAATACCCTGTAACGGAACAGAAAATGCCTGGCTGGTAGTATGGCCATCTGATGCGGATAATTCTTCGCCATACCAGTCTTTACCGCTGTTTAACAAATTAACGGTATCCAGTTCATGAAACCAGCGTTCAGAAAAAGAAGTAACAGTGGTATTGGGCAACAGGGAGCTGTTTTGGGCTGGTACGCGTTTTCCCGTACCGCCTATAGTTATAAAATAATAGGATTGGTTGCTATATAAGTGCTTTTGATGTTTAAAACGCTGGTTAACAGAGTCTTTTATCCATGTATCGGGTCCGGTAGTAAAAAAAAGGAAATAATCATTGCCATTAAATAGGCCGTCTCCTCCATCTATTACCTGGATGGCATTTTCAACCAGGTCATCATTTTTAAAGCCATTACAGGCTTCCGGCAACATAGCGCCACCGTTTCCAAATAACCTGATAGCAGCTGAAGAGAGATTGCTGGTATTAATGCCCAATTTATTTAAAAGCGGGATGTTTATTTTATATACGCCGGGCTCGCTAACTGCAATTTTGTACCAGTTGCCGGAAGCCAGTACTGACGCATTTTTATATGATCGCTGCCCCCGCAAAACGGGCAACAGGAAAAATGTCAGCAGCAGCAAAAAACAACCAGTTCGCATACACCATCGGCTTTACAGCTTATGAACGCTGTTCACGGGAGGGTATTATGCCTGGTATTAATAATTATCTGGTAACCAGGCAAGACTATCAGGCGCTGAACACGGGCGAACCTAATTAGTTAACCCTCAAAAAGTCTGAAATCCTTGCTGGCAGTTTTTTTTCTTCATATTGTATTCAAAAAAAATACTTGCTTTTATGCCATAGTTATGAAATCTTGCAAAATCATCTTTTCTAATTTACCTTTTGGTACTTTTTTTATGGAAAAAAAGTACCGCAAAAAAGCCAGTCGAAATTCACCTCATCCGGCCTTCGGCCACCTTCTCCAACTTGGAGAAGGAAAATGGAAACGTCTCTTATTTGCCCGATTTCGACATAGTTCCCTGATTAGGCTTCTGTACTACTGTGACTTCAGCTGCGCCAATCCTACCTTTTGAGGGACGACTAATTATATATAAGTAGATTATACCCGCCATACTGTATGGGGCGGCCTGTCAAAAAAAGATGATTTGCAGCTGTAGCTGCGGAGCCCGGCCCAGGTTTTGCTTGGTAGCCCATGGCTGGCGGTATTGGTCAAAAGTGATCTGGGCTGAAGCATGCACTGCAATGTTTTTAACGTATTTATACGAACCCGATAGCCGAAAGCTACTTATATTCGCAGGTGCGGAGTAAAACCTTTACCCTCAAATACAATATAAGTTTCAACATCCCGTTATTTTATTCTAAAACCGGCTTCAAAATGGCTATTAAAATGAACTGGAAGACTTTCCTGATTATCCTATCCTGCGCCGCG
>JBDSOC010000212.1:0-12018 GCA_039915085.1 Chitinophagaceae bacterium | reverse complement strand
AAACGGAGATTGCCCAAATGTGTACCATCTGTGGATGCCCACTGGCCGTGGTACCATGGCCCCATCACCAGTTTATTAAAATGTGTTGCAGGGTTTTTCTTTTCGATGGCTTTGTAAAGGTTCCATGCACCAAAGCAATCTTCCGCATCAAATAAACCACCCACTACCATTATTGCCGGTTTAATATCAGTTACAAAATTGCGCGGATTGCGGGCCTGCCACCATTCGTCATAATCAGGATGTGCATACAGGTCGTTAAAAAATTTCAGGCTATCACCCGCCAGTTTTTTAAAATTACTTAATGCACCTATGTTGAGATAGGTAGTATAATTGTCAGATTCAGGGATTTTCAATGTTGACACGGGTCCAACTGTAGTAGGCTTTGGCCGTGGATAACCAAATCCCCCTGCATAAAAACTAAATGCATCCATCAGCATAAATGCACCGTTGTGGTGAAAATCATCTCCCTGGAACCAGTCCGTCACCGGCGCCTGGGGACTTACTGCCTTTAATGCGGGGTGACCGCTCAGTGCAGCCATAGTAGAATAAAAGCCCGGGTAGGAGATCCCAAAAATACCCACGTGCTCATTGTTATAAGGCAGGTTTTTTATCATCCAGTCAATGGCATCATAGGTATCACTTGCTTCGTCTGTATCAGTTCCTTTTTTATTTGGGTTGAAAGGACGGATGTCCACATATTCCCCTTCACTCATCCAGTGACCGCGTACATCCTGTGTAACAATAATATAATTTTCTCTTGCATAGTAACGCATGTGACGGTTCCAGAGATTGGCATTAAAATTTGTTTCACCGTAAGGGGCGCATGAATAAGGCGTACGCGTTAAAAGAATAGGATGTTTTTGTGAAGTATCCTTTGGTATATAAGCAGAGGTAAAAAGTTTTATGCCGTCACGCATAACGGCGTAGCGTTCTATTTTATAATAATGCTCTTTTATCCAGGCAGAATCCTGCGCATACTGGGCATTAGAAAACAGGGTGGTAAGTAATAATAAAACCAATCCGGTAAATTTTCTCATGTAATTTTAATTTGGAAAGCTAATTTACTGAATACGCAACCAATACATACTATCAATTTATGAACGGAAATGAGCAGCTAATCAGCCGGTTTTATACCGCTTTTCAGCAACTGGACTATAAAACCATGCAGGATTGTTATAGTGATGATGCTGTTTTCAGTGATCCGGCATTTGGTCTTTTGCAGGATAAGGAAGTAAAAGCCATGTGGGAGATGCTTTGTAAAAACGCTAAAAATTTTTCACTTACATTTTCCAATATCCAGTTGCTGGACGAAGAATATGCTACCTGCGACTGGATAGCTACTTATACTTTTTCTAAAACCGGAAGAAATGTAATCAATCATATAAAAGCGCATATGCGTATTGAAAACGAAAAAATAACCGAACATACAGATAAATTTGATTTGTGGAAATGGAGCCGCCAGGCGCTGGGTATGCCGGGCTTATTATTGGGATGGAGTAATTTTATACAGGGTAAAATACATAGGAACGCAAAAAAAAGTCTGGAGAAATTTATGGATAAATAAGAAGAGACGATTTTTTATGGGGCGGACAGGTGGGTGTCTCACAGTTTTACGGCATAATTCCTTTTAGCACTTTAATCGCAAAACGTTTATGATTATTTAATTATGTCAATTTATTTTCATACCTGGTATATGAATTTGGAAAAAAAATAAAACGCCCGATCCAAGTGTTCGCTTTAGGAGGCAGGGGTAATTCTTCTCTATATTTGCCGGATGAAGTTTCAATTCTGGTCGGTCGGTAAAATGCACGAGCCTTATGTTAAGCCCGGGGTAGAAACATTTACGCAACGCATATCAAACTATTACCCGGTCGACTGGAATATTATAGCCACCCCAAAAAATGCGGGCCTGCTAAGTGAAGCAGATTTGAAAAAGAAAGAAGCAGAGATATTATTAAATGCTATGTCAAAAGATGATTACCTGGTGGCGCTGGATGAAAGAGGAAAATCCTTTTCTTCTGAACAACTGGCCGCTTTTATACAAACCAGGGCAAATGAAAGTACACGGCAAATTATTTTTTTAATTGGAGGCGCTTACGGCCTGCATGAGAGCATATTGAAAAGAGCTGATTACAAATGGTCTTTATCTCTTTTAACTTTTCCGCACCAGCTGGTAAGGCTAATTTTAGCAGAACAGGTATACCGTGCCTGCAGTATTCTTAGAAATGAAAAATATCATCATCAATAAAATATCACCATGACTTTATCCATCACCCTGGTTATTATTATTATTACCTGTATTGTTTCTTTCCTTGCTTTTAATAACGAAAAACTTTTCGACGAATTGATTTTCTTCCCCCCTGCCATTTCCAAACAAAATCAATACTATCGTTTTTTTACCTGCGGGTTTATACATGCCAATTATGGACACCTGTTTTTCAATATGTATTCACTGTATATGTTTGGGCCGTATGTAGAATCACAGTTTGCAGATGTTTTTGGCGAACAGGGCAAATGGCTTTATTTACTGATGTATGTGTCTTCACTTTTTTTCTGCCTTTTACCCACCTATAATAAAAATAAAGACAATGATAATTACAGGAGCCTGGGTGCTTCCGGGGCTGTATCAGCCGTTGTTTTTGCTTTTATTTTTTTGGAACCCCTGCGCAGGATTGGCATCATATTTATCCCGTATATGATACCCGGTTTTATTTTTGGATTTCTATACCTTATTATTTCATCTGTATTCGATAAAAAAGGGGGCGGAAATATTAATCATTCGGCCCATATCTGGGGCGCTCTGTATAGCATTGCATTTTTGGCTGTAACAGGAAGTTTTTTAGCAAGGTACAACCTGTTTGAATCTTTTACCAGGCAGGTTACATCATACATTCACAGCTTCTGATTTTATTTTCAGCCATTGTTTTGTTGAAGAAGTAATTTTAAACCGATCATCAATACGATAACCGATAACCCATATTATTTTTTTATTTGTTTCCAGCACCCAAATTTTTTCCTTATCGGTTTTTGAAAGTTTTTGATCAATAAAAAAACGTGATAATTTTTTTTTCTTCCGCATACCGAGCGGGTAAAAATAATCCCCGGTTTGCCATCTGCGAAGCAGTATAGGAAATTTAACTTCAGCCGCATCAATAAGGGCTATTCCAGCGCTGGCAGTAATTTGCGCGGGGTTGCCCGTAACCAAAGCCAATTCCAGGTTTCCCCCGGAACCTTCCGGACCAAATTTAATTTTACCAGGGCCCTCAATTAATATATTATCTGCCGCGGTGGTTTTATTCGGAGAAATAATCAGCCAGTTGCGGTTTTTTATAACCCGGTGCGTGGAAGATTGAATATACTTACCGGTCTCACTGTCCATAAGTGAAACCACTTCTGCTGACTGATCTGCACTAAACTGGTAATCTTTAATAATTTCATACAGCACTGAAATTAATGGCACTATTTTTTTCAATTTCAATACCGGTATGTGTATCTCACTTCCTTTATATTCCAGTAATTTCTTTTTGTGGTAATCAACAGACTGGTGGTACAACAACTCAATATCTTTAAATCTTCGCAGGCTATTGGCAAGATTACTTTCTGCTTCAGGATAGATATTTTTTACCAGCGGAATGAGCTGGTTGCGGAAATAATTTCTTGCATATTTATCGGATTGATTGGAACTATCCTCTGTCCAGGCAAGTTTATTTTCCGCTGCAAACGCTCTCAGTTCATCTTTTTTTGCGAACAATAGCGGGCGGACAATCTTTCCCTGTTTTGGTAAAATGCCACGCAAACCTGCAATACCAGTGCCTTTGAAAAAATTCATCAGCATGGTTTCGATGTTATCATCGAGGTGGTGGGCAGTGAGAACCTGAGGGCTGAGCCGGGAAGCATCAGTGGGCAAAGTGCCGGCTTTTTTATGCTCCAAAAATGATTCGGGATGCTGCGTGGAATCTCCACGATTGGTGTCTGACGTCTCAGGATTACCAACTATAGAAAAAAACCACGCATAACGCAATTCCCTTGCTGCTACCTGGATGGAGACTTTATTTGCAGCCGCATATTCTACTGTTTCAAAACATTTTACCAATACCGTTTTACCATATTTTTCTCCAATGCTTCTTACAAATAGTTCATCTCTTTCACTCTCCTTCCCTCTTAATTGAAAATTACAATGGGCAATCACAAAATCATAACCTGCCTTCTGACAAAGTTCACAAAGTACCATAGAATCTATGCCGCCACTTACCGCCAATAACAGTTTATCTTTTGGTGAGAAAAGATTTTCTTGCTTAATAAATTGCTGAAATTTTTGAAGGAGATCCATGAAATTATAAAATAAACGCTGATGTTTTTCTGCGCGCCGTTGTTGGTGTTCTCATCATAAACGGAAGTTCAGCGGGTAAGTAAATTAAAGAAATATATGCTGCCAGGTAATTTTAACCGGGTTCCCGCAGAATTATTGGTGAAAACATCAATAATGGTGGCAGACTCACGCTGCGTCAAAATATTTTTTTAACTATAAATTGTTTTGGATTGTCAGCATTATATAACACCGTTACTTTTTGCCCTTTCTTATTAAATGGTATGCTCACTTTGTATTGTTCAGTAATCCACTCCATTTCTTTGGTTGCAAACCGGATGATGGGATATCCGGAAGGATTTTTGATCTTATCTCCAACGATGTCCAGGACTTCACCTTCAGCTTCAATACCGTTTTCAAGCAGTTGCTTTTTCTTTTTTTGCTGAATAACCCCGGCGATAATTAAAATGATACCGAGTACAACAGCAACAACACCTTCTATTCTTGGTAAATTCATATGTAATTTTTAAAACTCATTTTCCTCCATTGACATACAGGCACCATACAGGGGTGTTGTCTTTATCAATCAACCAAATCCTCATATACTGCTCTTAGCTCCCCCAGTGCATGGTTATCGCCTGCTGCCTTAGCCGCTGCCATTCCCTTTTCATACCAGCCAATAGCCGCATCCGTTTCACCAATTCTTTCCAGCAATTTTCCAAGATGATAATAAGAACCGATATAACCCGGGTCCCGCTGTAAGATGGTTTCAAAAATTTGCCTGGCCCCTGCTTCATTGCCGGTTTTTATATACTCCAGCGCCAGGGCATGCTCTAAAAAACTATCGCCGGGAGATGCTTTCAAAAATTCAATAATGCGTGCTACCCTGTCCATTAAATGCTAAATTATTTTTATCCGCTGTTTTGAAATATAGTGCCACCACCTTATCTTTGTTTTAGTTGCATAAACAACTTTTCTGTATTTTTTAAATAGTACCAAAAATTGCTCCCATGAAGATACTGGTCTGTATCAGCAAAACGCCTGACACCACAGCAAAAATAGCCTTCACAGATAACAATACGAAATTCGCTGAATCGGGTGTCCAATGGATCATCAATCCCTACGATGAATGGTATGCATTGGTCCGCGCCATTGAATTAAAAGAGAAAGATCCTGCCACCATTATACACCTTGTCACCGTGGGTGCAGCCGATGCAGATCCTATCATCCGTAAGGCACTGGCCCTTGGCGGCGATGAAGCCATCCGCGTAAATACGAACAGTCATGACAGTTTTGTTATAGCTTCTCAAATAGCGGCAGTAGCCAAAGAAGGCGGCTACGATTTAATTTTTACAGGCAAAGAAACCATCGATTATAACGGCTCCTCTATAGGTGGTATGGTAGCCGAATTACTTGACCTGCCTTACGTATCACTGGCTACCAAATTTGAAATCAGTGGCACCACGGCTACCGTTACCCGGGAAATTGAAGGCGGTGAAGAAGTTTGTGAAGTGAGCCTGCCCCTCACCGTTAGTTGCCAGAAAGGGATGGCCGAGCAACGCATTCCAAATATGAAAGGAATTATGGGTGCCCGCACCAAACCACTAAAAGTAAAAGATCCGGTAGCTGCTGATGCTTTAACAGTGGTGGCTGATTTTGGATTGCCACCTGCCAAAGCCGGCGTAAAATTAGTGCCGGCAGATAACCCTGCCGAGCTGGTAAGGTTGCTGCACGAAGAAGCGAAAGCAATATAAATACCCCCGACCCTCTAAAGAGGAAGCTTGGGTGTAACATGCAAATACAGTTAAATAGTTCTCTGATATAAATTATTAATCATTAAAATTCCTTGCAGGGAGACCGTAATTAGGTCTCCCCTTCAGGGGGACAGGGGGTTTAATTATGAGCGTTTTAATTTTTATAGACCAGGCTGAAGGCCATGTAAAGAAAGCATCACTGGAAGCTATTACCTATGGTGCTGCTGTGGCGGCGCAATTGAATACAACAGCAGAAGGCGTTGTACTCGGAACTACCAATGAGGATCTTGCGGCATTGGGAAAATACGGCGTTAAGAAAATACACCATGCAAAAATTGAAGCGCTTAACAATTTTGATGCACAGGTATATACCAAAGTGATTGCGCAGGCGGTAGAAGCCAGCGGTGCAACAGTGGTAATCTTTTCCAACAATGTAGATGGTAAAGCCATTGCACCGCGTTTATCAGCCCGTCTCAAAGCTGGTTTGGTAGCAGGCGCTGTTGCATTACCAGATACCAGCAATGGTTTCACCGTAAAGAAAAATGTATTCAGCGGAAAGGCCTACGCGAACATCAGCGTAAACACGCCCATAAAAATAATTGCGCTTAGTCCTAACGCTTATAAAACGGTTGCCGCAGAGGGAACCGCTGAAGTTGCAACTTTGAATGTAACACCTGATACTGCTAAAATAAAAGTGACAGCAGTAAATAAAGTAAGCGGAGAAATTTCATTGAGTGAAGCGGAAATAGTGGTAAGCGGTGGCCGTGGTTTAAAAGGACCGGAAAACTGGGGCATGATTGAAGAACTGGCTAAATTATTACATGCTGCAACAGCCTGCAGCAGGCCCGTGGCAGATATTGGCTGGCGCCCGCACCATGAACATGTTGGTCAGACAGGCCTTGCCATTGCACCTAATCTATATATTGCCATTGGTATCTCTGGTGCAATACAGCACCTGGCGGGTGTTAACAGAAGTAAAGTAATCGTAGTAATCAATAAAGATCCGGAAGCGCCTTTCTTTAAAGCAGCCGATTATGGCATTGTGGGTGATGCGTTTGAAGTGGTACCAAAAATAATTGAAGCGGTAAAACAGTTGAAGAAATAGGCATGCGCTATTAGATTTAAGCCTTATACTGCAGCGCTCCCTGCACGTAATTGAATTATTTCCCTGGCCGGTGTCTTCACCGGCCATTTTTATTAAGCCAGTAACGGAACAATTCGCTTTGTGCAGTTTATATTTTCATTTACATTGCATAACGGTTGTGACCCGGCTTTTGTACTACTATTAAGCATCGTTGCGTCGCACTCCTGTACTGTACATCATTATTCAACGCCTTACAAATAATAACATGTCTATGTTTCCACGAATCAATCCTTCAAGTACAAAAGCCTGGAAAAAACTACAGGATCATTATAACAATGAAATGAAGCAAACGCAGATGCGGGAATTATTTGCGCAGGATGCGGCCCGTTTTGAAAAATATACTGTTCAGCACGGAGATATTTTGTTTGATTATTCCAAGAACATTATTACAGATACAACAATGCTGTTATTGCAGCAACTGGCAGCCGAATGCCAGCTGCCCGCGGCAATTAAAGCCATGTACAGTGGCGAAAAAATAAATGAGACCGAAAACAGAAGCGTATTGCACATTGCCCTGAGAAATTTGCCTGGCGAACCTATATTCAGTGATGGCAAAGATGTAATGCCGGAAGTAAAAAGGGTACTGGCACAAATGAAAACTTTTTGCGAAAAAATTCACAGCGGAGAATGGAAGGGATACACAGGCAAGCCCATCCGTTATATAGTAAACATTGGGATTGGCGGCAGTGATCTCGGTCCTGTAATGGTTACAGAGGCACTGAAACCTTACTGGAAACAAAACATACAGCCTTATTTCGTTTCTAATGTAGATGCTACACATATTGCCGAAACATTAAAAAAAGTAAACCCGGAAGAAACACTTTTTCTTATTGCTTCCAAAACATTTACTACCCAGGAAACCATGACCAATGCCAATACAGCAAGGGATTGGTTCCTCAAAGCTGCTAAAGATGAGGCGCATATCGCCAAACATTTTGCCGCACTTTCTACCAATGAAAAAGATGTGGTGAAGTTTGGTATCGATAAAGCAAATATGTTTGAATTCTGGGATTGGGTAGGTGGGCGTTATTCTTTGTGGAGCGCCATTGGTTTATCCATAGCACTTACTGTTGGCTACGAAAATTTTGAAGCCCTTTTGAAAGGTGCCCATGATACAGACACACATTTCAAAGACACAGCCCCTGAAAAAAATATTCCTGTACTAATGGCATTAATTGGCGTATGGTACAGCAATTTTTTTGGTGCGCAGAGTGAAGCCATACTTCCTTATGATCAGTATATGCACCGATTTGCGGCTTATTTTCAGCAGGGAAATATGGAAAGCAATGGTAAATATGTATCAAGAAACAATGAACGGGTAGATCATCAGACGGGTTCCGTCATCTGGGGAGAACCCGGAACCAACGGGCAACATGCTTTTTACCAGCTTATTCACCAGGGCACAATTCTGATCCCCTGCGATTTTATTGCCCCGGCCATCAGCCACAATCCTATCGGTGATCACCATACGAAGCTGCTCTCCAATTTCTTTGCACAAACACAGGCCCTGATGAATGGAAAAACTGCTGAAGAAGCCAAAGCAGAATTGCAAAAATCGGGTATGAATGAAGACGCCATTAAAAAATTACTGCCGCATAAAGTATTTGAAGGCAACCGGCCCACCAATTCATTTCTTATCAAAGAAATAACACCATTTACACTTGGCCAGTTAATAGCCTTGTATGAGCATAAAATATTTGTGCAGGGTGTCATCTGGAATATATTCAGCTTTGATCAATGGGGCGTAGAACTGGGTAAGCAACTGGCTGGTAAAATTTTACCGGAGCTTGAAAATGATACAACCATTACCAGTCATGACAGTTCTACCAATGGACTGATTAACGCCTTTAAAAAAATACGGAAATAAACTAACTTCATGCTGTTAAAACCGGTGTAATCATGAGACATACATTTATCATCGTGGTATTAATAGTTACCGCAGTAAATTTTGTTTGCACAAAAACAGACTGATCCATTACCTTACAATAAAGAGCGCCTGGATTCTTTATTTCGCAATTACCCGAGGCTATGTCAGCCTTTTGTATTGCCGGTACCAAAAGGCTATTCCCCACCTGAAAATTTGTTTGCGGAAGGCCCCTGAAAGCTTTGAGACTGCTAACCCGGGCGCATCTGTTATTAATAAAACATCCCGCGGAACTATTTAGTCAACCCTCAAAAAGTCTGAAATCCTTCCTGTCAGTTTTTATTCTTCCATATTATATTCAAAAAAATACTGGCTTTTTATACAATAGTTACGAAATTTTGTAAAATCATCTTTTCTAATTTGCCTTTTGCTACTTTTTTTATGGAAAAAAAGTACCGCAAAAAAGCCAGTCGAAATCGAAAACAACCCGATTTCGACATAGTTCCTTGATTTAGCTTCTGTACTACTGTGACTTCAGCTGCGCCAATCCTACCTTTTGAGGGACGACTATTTATAATATGCCATTGGATAACATGGCTGTTTTGGTACCTGAAATGAACGTGTTGGAAAATATGCCAGGCAGTAAGCCCCGTTATACACCGGCGCCCCGCAATAAAATGCCCAATCCCCTGAAGCCGGATGTCTATCCAAAAAAGTATAAAAAGTTTTAAAATAAAAATCCCGGAGCATATTTGTTCCGGGATTTTTATTTACTAAATGATTATCTGTTTATTGTTTTATTATTTTTTTAGTGATTACAGTATTTCCTGTTTGTGTCTGTAAAATATAGGTACCGGGTGTCAATCCAAATCCTGACAAATCTATATTAATTACCTGCCCATTACCCACTTTATAATTTTTGCTGAAAATACTTCTGCCTGTAATATCAAACAAGCTTACCATACTATTAGCCGCAGGTATGCCATTAAACATAATATTCAGTTGATCCGTAAATGGATTATTTATCACTTTCAATTTCACACCACTCTCTTCTGCATATCTTACCAGTACCACCTGGCTTAATTCGCTTTTTAAATCGGCATCTATCTGCCTTAACCTGTAATAATTTATTGGGGCCGTAATGTTCTTATCGGTAAAAGAGTACATACTTCCGTTAGTAATATTAGTTGCAGGAACTACTCCTATATTGCTATATGAAACACCATCTGTTGATTTTTCTATAGCAAATTCTTTTGCGTTTTGTTCAAACGAAGTTTTCCAGGACAATACAGCATCATCATCTTTCCTTACACCTTTAAAATACTCCGTCTTAACAGGTAATACAGATGCAGAAACAAATACCGGGTAATCTTCTGCCTGTCCGTAAGTAGGATCATAGTTTCCACCCGACAATGAAAAGCCGGTTACTTCATCGATTACACGTAATCGTAAAACAGTACTTATTGTTACAGTATTTGGAACAGTAAAACTACCAGAAACAGTAACAGCACTTTTTGGAGTTGTCGCAGGAATGCTGGTATTATAATAGATTTGCTCAGAAGCATTATTGAAAATTCCGTCATTATTGTAATCAATCCATGCTCTTATTTGTTCATTATTTTGCGCCAGTACAGTTGCTGAAAAATTGTAAGTGGTGTTCTTCACCAGCGGGATCAGGAATTCACACTTGTCTGCTTTGTTGATATAGCCACCATCGTCCGCGGTAGCATCTGAACTTAACGTTTTATTATTGATGGTAACACTCATTATTCCGGTATAATTTCCGCCAAGACCTATTGCGTTTGTTACAGGTGTATGTGAAGCCGTCACCGCTCCTGCAAATGATGCCACGGGATAGGCTCCTGGCAACGCCCATGAGCTTACAAGACTAGCCCGGTTGGGCAAGGACATCGCTGCAAGCATTCTCGTCTTTTGTCCTGCAGTAAACAATGTATAGCAATTGGTATAGGCCATATAATTGTGTTCCGTGTTAAAGGAATAGGCTCCAGAGGTGCAGGAATTTAAACCCGTTCTGCAGGTAAAATCAAAAATACCTCCTGAAACATTTTCCGACACCGGATCAGTATCGCATACCTTATCTCCGTCCTTTGTGCAATCTGTATTGACAGGACACACAGCCACATCACCAGATCCTTCAAACGTATGTAATAGATCCAGGGCATGCCCGATTTCATGTGGCAGGGTTTTTAGCCCGGTTGCCATTTGGGTTGCCAGCATAATCGTACCGTCCAGTAAATGATTCGTTGCTTCGGCATAATAGGCATAACCGGCAACAAACTGCCCGGCAGTACCATCTTTTCCATCAATTTTATTAACTACCCATATATTATAGTAAGCAGATGCATCCCAGCGTACAAAATTCTTTAAGGCTATTTCAGAAACCCCGGCAGATCCACTATTATTTACCCCGCTTGCCGCATAATTTGTAAGTGAACTTCCATCAATACGATCAATACCCGTGCTTGCATTGCAGTTAGGATCGCGTGCTGCCAATACAAATTGAATCTGTATATCACCCACTCCTACCGTTCCTGGATAAGTGCCATTATAGACTTGGTTTAAATAACTGATAGCCCCTGTAATCTGGGCATCGGAAGGATTATAGGTGGTACCAATAGCGCCGCCTGTATGAACAACATGTACCACCACTGGTATGTTAAATAAAACCCCGTTCATTAAAGACATTCTTGACAGGGCAGATTTATGTTCATTTATGTATTTCTGCACTTTTAATTCATTTGCCAATACACTGTTCCTGTAAGATGGATCGTCCCGCATGCTTCGCTGGTGCATTACATCAAAGCCACAAATAGCCTGTGAAAAGGTTGTTTCAACAACCAACAGGCATAAAGCAGTTAAAATCAGCAGATGGTTCTTCATATTGGACAATTGGGATTAAGAACGCATTAATATTAATTTTATTTAGCAG
>JBDSOC010000111.1:0-25121 GCA_039915085.1 Chitinophagaceae bacterium | reverse complement strand
CCAATACCATACAAAGCGGGCCAATGTTCTGCCGCAGCGATTCATAATTAAAATTTTTAACAACACCTATAATAGTAAAGGAAACCGGTTTGTTATTATCGTCACTGGTATATATTTTTTTAGCAACAGGGTCACTCATGCCCATAAGTGTTGCGGTTGTTTCATTTATAATTACAGCTGTAGAATCTGAACCAAAATCTTTTGAGAAATTTCTTCCCTTTGCCATTTCCATACCCATTGTTTTGATATAATCATAGTCTATGCGCCAGCGTTGCATGTTAACACTGTTTTTACTATCCATCACCGCTTCTTTAGAAAATGTATTGTCATTGCGGGCTGAAGAAGACACAGGAAGAAAAGAGCTTAGGGTACTGCTTACAACACCGGGCATATGCAGTACATCTTCTTTAAAACTCATTGCGCCTTTATTCAGCGTATATGCATCGTTAATAATGAGTACCTGGTCTTTGTTGAAGCCTAATTTTTTTGTTTGGATATAATTAAGTTGCCTGTATACAATGATGGTTCCTGTTATAAGCATGATAGATGCCGTAAACTGGAATATGACCAATACGTTCCGCAGATTGCTTTTTTTAAATAAAGAGCTGGTATTGCCTTTCAAAACAGTAACCGGGTTAAAGCGCGAAAGGAAAAAAGCAGGGTAGCTGCCAGCCAGTATGCCTATTACAACAGGCAATACTACCAGATACGGTAATATTTTAATATTTGCAAGATCTTTCAATGATAATGATTTTGCAGAAAGATCATTAAAAAGCGGCAGTACCAGGTATGCACAGGCAAGGGCGATTGCCAGCGACACGAAAGCAGTTATTGTTGATTCAATTAAAAATTGCGTGATGAGTGTCTTTCTTTCTGTACCCAGTACTTTCCTGATACCTACTTCTTTTGCACGGCTGGCAGAACGGGCGGTAGAGAGATTCATAAAATTTATGCAGGCTATCAGCAATACAAAAAGGGCTACGGCTCCAAAAATATATACGAATTGTACATTGCCATTGGTACCCAGTTCCGGAAAACGATCTGAATAAAGATGAATATCAGTCAAAGGCATTAATGTATATGCAAGCATATTGCCTGCTTTCTTAAATTCATCCATACTGGATATTTGCATGTACTGCTTTGCCTGTGGTAAAACATATTTATCCAGTACCTGGTCAAAGTTTTTTTCAAATTTTTTATAGTCTGTGCCGGGTCGCAGTAGTATATAAGTTTGAAAATTATTGCTTAAAAAATTTCCAAACTGGTACTTCACATTATCCATTGAAAAAAGAAAATCAAACTGAAAATGTGAATTATGCGGAATGTCCTTTATTACGGCCGTTACTTTATAAGGTATTTTATCTGCTTCCAGTATTTTTCCCAGGGCTGCAGTTGTTCCAAAATATTTTTTTGCTGTTGATGCTGAAATAACCACCGTGTTTGGTTCGTTCAACGCGGTTTTAGTGTCTCCGGTAATAGCTGAAAGGGTAAATACGTTGAAGAAGGTAGAATCCACATTTGCAACCCTGTTTTCTTTAATAAACTGGGCACCATTTTTTATCATTTTTGGACCATCAGACGTGTATATCCTGGTGTATTCTTCTACCTGCGGATAGTCTTTTTTAAGTGTTGGGCCCATGGGATCTGACGCCACAGCAAGATGCAGGTTTCCACCACCCATTTTTATGTCTGTGTTGATCCGGTAAATCCTGCTGGCTTTTTCATTGTAATGATCATAACTCAACTCATCTGTTACGTACAAAAGAATCAGCAGGCAGGTGGCCAATCCTATTGCCAGGCCAAAAATATTGATGGCAGAATAACCTTTGTGTTTCCAAAGATTACGGAGTGCTATTTTAAAATAATTTTTTAGCATAAACAGATTTTAGCTTTGTAACCATTAGCTGTAAGCTAAAGGCAGACATTTTATAATGACCTTCAACGGCTGATAGCTTACAGATAATAGCCAACGGTTTTATTCACTTCTCAACGACTTTACCGGGTTAGCGACGGCTGTTTTAATGGCCTGGAAACTGATGGTGAACAATGCTATCAGTATAGCGGTGGCGCCTGCGGCAATAAAAATCCACCAGCTGATGGCGATTCGATAGGCAAATGTTTCCAGCCATTTGTTCATCATCCACCAGGCTATTGGCGATGCAATGACGATGGCAATGACGACAAGTTTTAAAAACTCTTTTGATAAAAGCGATGTAATCTGACTTACGGATGCACCCAATACTTTGCGGATGCCTACTTCTTTGGTGCGCTGCAATGCCATAAAGGTTGACAATCCGAATAACCCCATACAGGCAATCAGCAGGGTGAATGCAGTAAACACACTGAAAATTTTTGCCAGCCGGTCTTCTGCTTTGTACATAGCGTCAAAAGCCTCGTCCATAAAATAGTATTCAAATGGCTGTGCACTGTCATACTTTTCATAGAGCCTTTTAAGTTGCTGAATGGCCTGGCCTGTATTGGCATTAAGGCCCAGTTTAGCAAAGAAGCAACCACCTGTTCTTGCCAGCAGGCTGAGAGAATCTTCCGCTGGCAGAATGAAGAGGCATAAAGCACCAATTTTTCCTTCCAGCGATTGGTAATTGAAATCCTTTAATACGCCCGCAACGGTGTACACCAAGCCATTGCCCATTGTAAGTGTTTCATTCAGTGGTGTTGATCCCAGGTTTAATTTTTCTACTGCTGCTTCATTCAGTAGAACCGCGTGGCGGGTGCGGTAATAAAAGCTGTCGGAAGGTTTTATTTTCCATTGCAGGCCCAGCAGTGAAATAAAATTTCTGTCAACATTTATATTGGCAATAGAAATATCTTCAGAACTATTCTTTGCCTTAGTAAAAAACATATCATAGCCCTTGTACATAGGGTAGTGGCTGGCTGCGGTTTGCTGAAAGGATGGCAAAGCGGCCGCTTCATTACTGAATGTGGAATAATGTTTGCCAATGGTGGCTGAAAATGGCACCATCACAATGTTTTCCCTGTTAATACCTGTATCTGCGTGCCTGAAAAAATACATCTGCCGGTCTATAACAATCCCGCTGATAATAAGCAGCATGGAAACAGTAAACTGGAAAACAGTAAAGAATTTCCGTACGCTTACACCGCCGTTTTTCTTACTAAACTTTCCGTACAGCACCGCTACCGGTTTGTAAGCAGACAGCAGCAGGGATGGATAGGTTGAGGCGATGAGTACTGTAAGGATAAAGAGTATGGCAAACCATAAGAGCATACGGCTATTGTGCAGGAAGCTGTTATCAACATCAATCTGCAGGAAATTAAAAAATACCGGCTGAAACAATGTGCAAAGCAAATAACCCAATGCAAAAGAAATGGCCGTATACAAAGCTGATTCAGTAAAAAACTGCATGGCAATGGAACTCCTGCTGGCGCCCATGACTTTGCGCACGCCAATCTCTTTTGAGCGGATGGCCGAACGGGACGTTGCAAGGCTGATATAATTAATAAGCGCCAGCAGCAGTACAAAGGCTGCCACAAAAGGGAATATGGTAATGTACTTGGTATTCGAACTGTCACCAAAATTGCCTTTAAGATGAGTGTTAAGAAAAGGAGATGCAATAAACCGCTCATTGCCGCCATTGCCGGAAGACCTGTTTAATTGCAGCAGGCTTGCTTCCAGCGCTGGTGCTGCTGTTTTGTTGTTTAATAAAAAATAAGTGGAAAAAGAACCGGCCTGTACAATGGGAGATTCGGCAAACTGCTTCAGTTCCTGCACAGATAAAAGGCTGGAGAGGGAAGCAATAAAATCAAACTGGATACTGGAATTGGACGGCGCTTTTTCAGCTACACCTGTTACAGTAAACAGGTAATTGCTGTTGTAGCGGATTGTTTTTCCAACCGGGTCTTCCTTGCCAAAATATTTTCCTGCCATCTTTGGTGAAATAACTACCGAGTATGGGTGGGCCAGCGCCTGTTTTTTATTTCCTTTTATGAGGTGAAAAGAAAAGAATCCGAAAAAATTACTGTCAGCAAAAAGAAAACTGTTTTCTGAAAACCGGAGCTGCGGCAATTGCGGGTTCTGGATAACCGGTTGACGGTAATCTTTAAACATGCGGATAAAGCTTTCAACGGATGGCGTATATGCTTTGCCCAGCGTTGCAGTGGCATAACTCATTTTCTCAACAAAAATAGAATCGTTGCCTATTTTCAATTTTCCCTGGACAGATACCATCCGGTCTGCATTTTTGTGAAAACGATCATAGCTTGATTCATGACCAACATACAACACAATCAGCATGCAGACGGCCAGCCCGATAGCCAACCCAAAAATGTTGATGAAAGAATACAGTTTGTTTCTTTCCAGGTTGCGCCACGCAATTTTGAAATAATTTTTTAACATAAAACAGCTTTTTAACTTCATAGCCATTAGCTGTAAGCTAAAGACTGATATTTTATAATGACCTTCAACGGCTAATTGCTAACGGTTCTATTCGCTTCTCAACGATTTTACCGGGTTAGCTGTTGCCGTTTTTATTGTTTGCAGGCTCAATGTTATAATTGCCGCTGCAAGCATTGCCAGGCCACTGACAGCAAATATCCACCAGCTCATACTGGTCTTGTATACAAAATCCTGCAGCCATTTATAGGTTGCCCACCATGCCAGCGGAGCAGCAATTATAAAAGCCAGCAACACCAGCTGCACAAAATCTTTAGAAAGAATTGAAATAATATTGGTAACCGATGCCCCTAAAATTTTACGTATGCCAATTTCTTTTGTACGCATGCTGGTAGTATATATTACAAGGCCCAGCAGCCCAAGGCAACTAATCAAAATAGCAAGTCCTGTGGCCCATGTGAGAAGACTTGCAGTATGTTGCTCTGACTCATAAAATTTTGCTATCGTTTCATCGATGAATTTGTAATTAAAATCTGCATCAGGATACATTTGTTTATACAAAATCTGCACCCGGGCAATGGTGCTTTTCCATGATGAACCGTTTTTTGTATCTGGATTCAATTTAATGTGTATAAAAGAGCCATTACCACCGCCAAATGCAACGGCACCTATGGCGGTGTGCATGGACTGATCATGAAAATCCTTCATGATGCCGACAATAGGTGCTTTCTTCCTGTTCCATGTAAGTTCTTTACCCAGCATTTTTTCCGGATGCTGAAAGCCCAGCGCATGTGCCAGCCGCTCATTGATTAAAAATTCTTTTATGGTATCGCTGGGTAAAACATTTCTCCCTGCTACCAAAGGAATCTGGTAAATATTCATGTATTCAGGATTTCCCCATCTTATCTGCACTTCAACACCAGGTTTTATCATTTCCTTACCGTTATCAAATGATATGTTGCCAAAAGCAGCACCGTCATCTGCGGGTGCCAGGAAACCCGTGCTTGCAATAGCAACACCCGGAATTGACCGTATATTTTTTAATAACTGGGGAGCATGCGTTTTAACAGTATCGCGCGGCATTGAAAAACTTATAATGGCGTCTTTTTTAAAACCAAGATCTGAATTTATTGAATAATTGATCTGTTTACTTACCATCAGTGTAGCAATAACAAAAAACTGGGCTATTACAAATTGTGATACAGTAAGCGTTTTTCTTACCCATGCATTGCGTGATGAAGAATTATCAGAAAAAGTTTGATTCTTTAAAACTGATACCGGCTTGTAGCCAGACAATACAAGAGCAGGGTAGAGGCCGGATAAAAAACTTACAGTTACAATAAGCAGCAATAGAAATAATAAGACAGATGGCTGATGCAGCAAATCAAACTTCAGTCCCGGAGGTGTAAAATCCTGGAACATAGTAAGCAGTACAGGCGTTAATGCCACAGATAGTAATGTGGCGATAACAGTTATGAAAAATGTCTCACCTAAAAATTGAGCAACAAGCTGAGGCCTGGAACTACCCATTGTTTTTCTTATACCGATTTCTTTTGCCCGCCGTGCCGCCTGTGCTGTTGTAAGATTTATAAAATTGATACAGCCCAGTAACAACAGGAATGCCGCAATCGCCAGCAACCCATACAGCGTTTTACTGCTTGCAACCCGCTGCCCAAAGGCCTGGTAGGCTGGATTAAAATGCAAATCGTTTAACGGCTGTAAATTGAATGCCATTGTATTATTGGCATCTTTATCAGCATCTTTATTATATTTTTTTAAAATTGTTTTTAATTGCGCTTCTTCTGCTTCAACAGTGGCGCCTTTTGCGAGTTTTACATATAATTGCGAGTAGGCCATCCAGTCATTCCATACATCCATCATGAAATTGTCTTTAAGGTTGGTTTTCGCAATGGTGGCAAAAGAGATAAATTCCTCTGCAGTGAAAGTTGTGTTTTCATTTAAATCCTTTACAACGCCTGAAACCATTACTATTAAATCTTTATCATAAGTAATTTTTTTACCTATTATAGCCATATTTGCAATACCCGGGAAATATTGTGCGGCCCGGCTTTCTGTAAGCACCACCGAAAAAGGTTCATTCAAAGAGGATTGCCGGGTACCTGCCAGCCATGTAAAGGGCAGCAGTTGAAAATATTGAGGACTGGTAAAAATGACGGCGGGTTGATTTTTATAAACAACCGGGTTGGCGCTATCCCTCGTAACGGATACTTTAACCGTGCCATCGCCCTGGAAACTCATAACTGGTACTGTCGCTTCAATGCCAGTCATTTCATTGGCAACCGCCCCGCTTAATGGAGCTGGTAATGCTGCGCCGTGTATGTCATTTCCATTATTTTTTGCATCCATTACCACACGGTAAATCCGGCCGCTGTCCTTTTCAAACTTATCGAAACTAAATTCATAATGAACAATCAGGAATATAACCAGCGCTGAACTGATGCCAATGGCCAGGCCAAATACATTGATTAGGGAAAAGATTTTGTTGCGCCAGAAATTTCTGAATGCGGTAGTAAAATAATTTTTAAACATGGGAAAAGTATTGAGTCATAATTAATAAGATGTAAGTCTTTTGGATCTTAATTATTGCACATTTTTTAATTTTTAATATTTAATTGGTTCTACTCCGTTCGCAAACTTATTACCGGGTTTATAAAGGCAGCTTTTATTGACCGGTAACCCACCGTTATAGCTGCAATAACAAATGTTACCAAAATCGCCAGCAGGAAAATACCGGGTCCGATTGTTATGCGGTAGGTGAAATCTTTTAAATATAAATGCATTGCCCACCATGCCAATGGCGCTGCTATTACAAAAGCAATAATCAATAACCGGCTAAACTCTTTACCAAATAACCATAATATATTTTTTGTGTCTGCACCCAATACTTTTCTAACGCCTATTTCTTTTGTTTTACGTACCGCCATAAATGATACCAGGCCGTATAAGCCAAGACATCCAATCAGAATAGCAATAAATGCAAAAGATTCTATCAGCTTAAGCATTATCGTATCCATATTATAAAAGTCTTTTATCCGGTCATCCAGGAACTGGTAATTGTACAGATAGTCGGGATATGTTTCGTTCCAGATTTTTTCAAATGCAACCAGCGATGACTTTATATTATTTGCATTCACTTTTATAGCGCAGTTAGCATAATCCTCGTAACCAGCCATGATGCAAATGGGCGATATTTCATTGTGAAAAGAATAGTTGTAAAAGTCTTTAACGACGCCTGCAATAGGTGCGCTTGAAATACCATTAATTTTTATTTGCTTTCCAATTACTTCGTCGGGAGATTTAAGATTTAATTTTTTGACAAAAGTTTCATTTACTAAAAATTCGCGCAGCGTGTCAGATGGAAAAATATTTCTTCCTGCAACAAGTTTTATTCCAAAAGTGGACAGGTATTGATCATCAGCAGTCTTGAGGTTAATACCCCAGTGTTCATCTTCCGTCCTCGTGTCGTAGCGGATATTTGTATTATTATTTGAGCTCGCGGCCGGCGCCTGCCAGCAAAGAGATATTTTTTCTACACCACCTACGCCTGCAATCCTTGTTTTAAGCGTATTCATTTTTATTTTATCCTTCTGCGGAATGGGCAGCATTATAATAGCGTCTTTACTGAAGCCTAAATCAGATGATTTTGAAAAATGCATCTGGCTGGCTATAACGATTGTTCCGATGATCAGCATTTGGGAAATTGCAAACTGTGTCACCACCAGTATGCGGCGCAGGGAAAAACCACCAATACTTTTTTGCGATAGTTTGCTTTTCAAGGCAAGTATTGGCTGAAACCTTGCCAACACCAGGCCTGGATAGGAACCAGATAAGAATACAACCGTAACCAGTAACAATAAAAGAAACACCGGAAGTTGTACGCTGCTGAAAAGATGCAGATGCATATTGGACGTAAACAGATCATTCAGCCATGGCATCGCAAGTTCTGCAATTAAATAACCAAGCACAACGGCTACTAAAGTAATTAAAGTAGTTTCCGCAATAAATTGCCAGAATAATTGAGCAGGTAAACTCCCAAGTACTTTTCTGATTCCAATTTCTTTTGAACGGTTTAATGCCTGGGCAGTAGCAAGATTAATAAAATTAACACATGCCGTTACAATCAGGAATAAACCGATAAAAAATAGCGCCCACAAATATTTCTTATCAGCATATCCATCAAAGTCAGGATTAAAATGAATGTCTGCGAGGGGTTGTAACTTAAACTGCCAGACTTTTGTATCCCGGCCGGTATAATATTTATTAACTATCTGGGGCAGGGCTTTATTTACCTGTGCAACAGTGATACCTGGTTTTAACAAAGTGAAAGCCTGGCTGCCGCTATAAACACCACCCCAGCTGCTGTCGCTTGCAATCCAGGCATTGTGCTCCCTCAGGTTACTGTAAGAAAGATATATTTCCTGTTGGCGGTCAGTATTTGGTGGTAAATCTTTTAAAATACCCGTAATAATAAAATTGATATGATTGTTTAGACGTATTGTTTTTCCTGTTGCTTCTTCTTTACCAAAATATTTATGTGCAATTTTTTCTGTAATGATTGCTTCATTGGGTTGTACCAATACTGTTTTTTTATTGCCTTTCAATAATGGAAAATCCAGTATTTCAAAAAATGCAGGCTCCGCAAAAACAACGCCGCTTTCTTCTTTGAATTTTTTATTGTCGGCTCCCTGTAAAGAGATAAGCGTATTCCTGTAATCAACTACCCTGGCTGTTTTTTCTGAAAAAGTATAATCGTTTCTAAATGATTTGCCCAAAGGCTGCGGTACGGCAGCTGAATGACCAACCGTTTCATCGTGCCATTCGGTAACCAACCGGTATACCCTGGCTTTATTGGTATGGAAAGCATCAAAGCTGAGATGATAGGTGACTAAGGTAAAAATAAGTATTGCGCAGGCAACACCTAATGATAAACCCACTACATTAATGAAGGCATAACTTCTGTTGCGGTTTAAATTTCTCCAGGCTATTTTAAAATAATTTTTTATCATTAAAAAAAGTATTAAGTGATAAGTAGTAAGTTTAATTGGTTCACAATTTTAAGTGACTGAGTCACCGTCATTCAGATCGCAAACTTTTTACCGGGTTGGCAAGCGCAGCTTTTATTGCCTGAAAACTAATGGTTATAAACGCAATTATTATTGAGATCATTCCTGCTGTTATAAATACCATCCAGCTAATATTTATGCGGTAGGCAAAATCATTAAGCCACCGGCTCATCAGCATCCAGGTAACGGGAACAGCTACCAGGAAGGCGATGATCACCAACCCAATAAAGTCTTTTGATAACAACAGCAACAACTGCCGTACAGAAGCACCCATTACTTTGCGTATGCCGATTTCTTTTCTTCTTTGTAAAACATTGTAAGAAGAAAGGCCGGCCAGGCCAAAACAGGCGATAAGAATAGCCAGTACTGAAAACAAACTGAATACACTTCCAAACAGCTCATCGGATTTGTATTGCCTGTTAAAGGAATCATCCAGAAAAAAATAGTTATACGGGTCAGCTGGAAAATGCCGGTTCCAGATTTTTTCAACAGCAGCAACTTTTTGCCGGATGTTTTCTTTTTCCAGCTTAATGGAATAAAACTGCCTGCTGCCGGGACGGAGGATAAAAATAAGCGGCTGCACTTTTTTCTGCAATCCTTCATTGTGAAAATTGGCTACCACTCCGGCAACGCTGAGCGTATCACCACGGACAATCTTTTGGTTAAGTGCCTGTTCAGGGTTATCAAAGCCCAATAATTTCACTGCTTCTTCATTCAGCAATACTGCTTTTTTGTCGGTCAGCATTTCTTTTGAAAAATTCCGGCCCGCTTTCATGGCGATACCGTAGGAAGGAATAAAATCATAATCAACTCCAATATGGTACAACGTAACACTTTTGCTGTTGGCTTCCAGCTTCCTGGCGCCGCTTGTCCAGTAAATTTCATTGCCCATTACAGAAGTAGAGGCGCTGATGTTTTTTACACCCGGCAGTTGCAGCACTTCCTTTTTGAAAGGCTGAAAAACATTGCCATACAAAGAATCCCGCAGGGAGGAAGCGCCTTCTATCACCAATGTCTGGCTGATATCAGTGCCCAGCTGCTGGCTGCGCATAAAACTTATTTGTTGGTATACAATCATAGTTCCGGCAACAAGAACCACAGACGTAATGAATTGAATAATGATTAGGCTTTTCCTTAACATAATGCCACTGCTGCTGTTTTTAAAAATGCCTTTCAGCACTTTCACTGGTTGATAGCCCGATAAAACAAAAGCAGGATAGAGGCCAGCCAGTAAACTTCCTGCAAAAAATAACAATAAGAAACCGCTCCAGTAAGTCGCTGGCAATGTAAAACCGGTATGCACATCCCTGCCAATATATTGGTTGAAAGCAGGTGTTAGTAAAAATGCAGCCATGCATGCTACGGCAAGTGCAAAAGTATTCAGCAATACACTTTCTGTTAAAAACTGTTTGATAAGACTACTCCGGAATGCGCCCAGCACTTTACGTACGCCCACTTCTCTCGCCCTTTCCATTGAACGGGCAGTGGCGAGGTTGATATAATTGATCCAGGCAATCAGGATAATTATGATGCCAATTAAAAAAAGAAAACCAACTGCCTGTCCATCGCCATTTACTTCTGCTTCCTGGTTATAGTTTGAATACAGGTGTATATCACGGAGCGGTAAAGCAGCCAACGCTGCTTTTACGTTGTTCTTCTTCCTCCATTCATCTTCATTAATATGTCTGTTGCAAAATGCGGGAAGCTTTGATTCAAACTTTTTTAAATTGGTGCCGGGTTTTAATTTTATGTAAGTATAAAAATCGTACCAGCCCCAGCTTGTTTCAGTTTCATTGGTAGTATCGCCCTGTAGCCGCGATATTTTTGACAATGTAGCATACGAGATAAGATAGTCAATCACCAGGTGGGCATTTCGGGGATAATCTTTAAATACGCCGGTTATTTCATACAGCTCACTATACTGCGGGTCTCTGGTTACCAGTCTTTTTCCTACGGGGTTATCGTTGCCAAAATACTTTTTTGCAAAAGATGCTGAGACGATCATTTTATCCGGAGCGTCCAATACATGATGCTGATCGCCGGCTGTCATTTGTAGATCAAAGAAATCAATGATGGATGGATCTGCATAATATCCTTTCTTCTCATTGAATTTTACATTTTTTTCTTCATTTGAAAATAATAATTCTGCATCATGCAGCCGGCAAAAATCCTGTACTTCAGGAAATTCTTTTTTTATTGTTGGGCCTATTGCCGGATATGAAGTTGCAGACTTCCATGCAAGTTTACCCTGCTGGTAATCATCCAGCCTGATTCTCACAATATTTGCAGCGCCGTTATTAAACTTGTCATAGCTCCTTTCATATGAAACATATTGAAAAATAAGCAGGCAGCAGGTTACGCCTATTGCCAGGCCAAGAATATTAAGCAATGCATATCCTTTTCTGCGTGTAAGATTGCGAAAAGCAATTTTTAAATAGTTTTTAAACATAAAAAGAATTTATGATTAGTGATTTAAAAGGCGTGGCTTTTTCAATACTGTCATACGCTGGTTATTTACAACAGGCAAACGATAGTGTATGTTTTTGTTTTTATCACAGGGGGATATTGTTTTTTATTCTGATCGCAGGCTTTTTACAGGGTTCATCAAAGCCGCTTTGATAGTTTGCAGGCAAATCAATAATAGGGTAACAACAGCCAGCACAGCCACAGACAGTACAAAAGGTTGTGCCGATATGGTGATGCGGTAAGCATAATTATCCAGCCATTTGGTCATTATAAGATGGGCAACCGGAACAGCCACCGCAGCAGCCAGCGCAATGATCACCATAAATTCATTTACAAAGAGCAATATAATATTGTGTAAAGAGGCCCCTAAGATTTTGCGGATACCGATCTCTTTTACTCTTTTTTGAATACTGAGGGAAATTAAACCGAGTACACCCAGCAACATGATTACCAATGATAACAACGCAGCGGTGTAAGCCGCTTTCTTTAACTGAATTTCTGAAGCATATAAATTTGAAAGTGTATCGTCCATAAAACTGTATTCAAATGAACTTCCTGGTAATAATTGCGCCCACTTCTTTTGAATGTCTTCAATAGCGGCTGTTATATTACCCGGTTTGATTTTAAAAGAAAGATAACGGTAGGTAATTCCAAACTGCACATTAAAGAAAATAATCGGCGCTATCTTTGCCTGCATGGAACCAAAATGAAAATCATGTGTAACGCCTTTAATGGTAAATACAGTAGGATCGCCCGGAATTCTTACCTGTCTTCCAATAGCATCTGAAGCATTCTTGTAACCAAGTACCAGTGTGGCCTGTTCATTCATGATCACTTTTCCTGAATCGAGCCCCCTGCCATCAAAAAAAGATCCATCTTTCAATGCAATTTGATAAGTAGTGAGATAATGTTCATCTGTTATCATGGCCTGCATGGGTATAGCGACGGAAGGATCTGTTCCCGTTTTATAAACAGGCGGCTGACCACCATTCATTCCATTTGGGATTTCATATGACAGCGTTGCATCGCTTATCCGGGGCAGGGAGACAAATTCATTGCGTACTGTCTCCATTTTATCAACGCCTTTGCGCGACCAATCTCTTGGCACCTGTGATGAAACAATGAATTCTTTATTGTATCCCAGGCTTTTACCAAAGAAATAAGTAATTTGTTGTGTAATAATAATAGCTGCAATAAGCACAATCAGTGCAATACAAAACTGGAAACCAACTAATAATTTTCTAAGCAATACATTTTCTTTAACGCTTTTAAGCTTTCCCTTTAAAGAATCAACCGCTTTTAAAGATGATAAAACAAATGCGGGGTATAAGCCGGCAAGTGTTCCTATCAATAATACCAACACTATAGGAATAAAAATAAATTGCCACGGAAAAGAAGTAAGTGCGGGAAGAGATTTGCCAATCATAGAACCAAATGCAGTTTTTGCAAACGGATAGAATACAATGGCAAGCCCGGTAGCTACAGAAACCAGGATCAATGATTCAATAAGAAATTGGGCAATAAGTTGTGAACGGAGACTGCCCAATACTTTTCTTACACCAATTTCCCTGGTGCGGTTGCCGGAACTGCTGATGGCTATATTGATAAAATTTACAATGGCCATTAGTAAAATAAACAATCCGATAAAGGATAATGTATAAAGCATTCTTCTGACAAGGCTGCTATCTTTTTGTAAATAGTATTCAGTTAAAGGGATGGGATGAATGGCCAGGTTTTGTTTAATTTCGTCTGGTGCATTCAGCTGAATCAGTTTGTTGATGGGGCCGGCAAGATCTTTTGCCGTGATGCCAGGTTTTAATTCGAGGTAAGACGGAAGATAAATATTCGTCCATGACTCAAAATCATTTCTTCCAAAATACTTGTATGCACTTGCAGGTATGAAAAAAGCAGTGCGATTTGCATCGTTCAGGTGTGTAACTGAATTTTCAGGAACATTCTTTAATACACCTGTTATGGTAAAATCATGATTGCCACCGGAAAAACTCTGTATGCCAACTGTTTCTCCCACCACATCTGTTTTGCCAAAATATTTAATGGCGGTGCCGGCAGTTATTACGGCTGTATATGGTTCAGTAAGGGCAGTTTTTTCATTACCATGCATCAATGTAAAACCATACATCGGCAGGAGGGTACTATCGCCCAATTGTATGTTTTCCCTGAAATGTTTATCATCTTTTGATACTACGGAAGTTATACCATCAAAACGGTAAAAATTTACTACCAGGTTTGGATAGTCTTCTTTTAATCTTTTTGAAATAGGCCCCACTGTTGTAATATCCGGGCCCATACCATTTTTCCATTCGCTTTGTAAAAAGTATTGCTGGCCATCATTCTTTAGTTGTTTGTTTACTTGTAATTCACCCCATACATATCCCCCAATCAGCAACGCAAAAGCAATGCCTGCAGATAAGCCTGCAATATTAATCGCAGAAAAAACTTTGTTCTTCCACAAGTTCCGCCAGGCTATTTTAAAATAATTTTTTAACATATATAATTCCTGTTTTTTAGAAAATAAGAAGTTACATTTTTATCATTATTACCCCTGGCAACACGATTTGGACGGATATTTTTATTTTGCTTTCACCGCATATTCCAGCTCAAATGGAATTGATATTGGATTATTTTTTTCCGGCGTTATGTACATAAAGTTGAGCGAAGGATTTGCTTCCTTCTGAAAATATTCAAGCCTGACAGGGTAAAATCCTTTAACCAATGGCACAATAAATGATTGAAAATGATCGCTGCTGTGTATACCATTGTAGTCAATTAATAATTTGTTGGCTAATAAAAGTTTTGCACCGCCATTAACATCTATTCCAAACAAATAGTAACCGTCCGTTTTAATTTCCAACTGGCCTTCCAGCACACAGGCAAAATTGTTTTGCTTCGGCAGTTTCTTTATGTCAAAATCTTTTCCTGCAAGACCTGACTGTAGTGGTTTTAATTTTTTAAAATCAGGCAGACTATCCCACGCGCCTTCATAATAATAATAGTTAAAACCACCGGCTTGCATGTTTTTCGCTTTAGCGGATGAAGGCAACGCGGCACTTACGGCGGTAAAATTTCCTTTCACCGTTTTGCTATATTTTTCCCGGTTACTAAAAGATGTTACCACCATCCGGGAGGCACCGGTTAAAACAATGGTATCACCATTAACCTTATTAAGCGTTCTTGCAGGTACGGAACCATCAGTAGAATAATACAGGTCTTTAAAAAGTTCTGTATTGTTGAAGTGAAGGGTAACTGGTTTGCCCGGAAGCAGCATACCATTCATTGGATGAAACAGGAAGTCTTCTTTCATGTACCCTGAATAAGTATATTTTAATCCATCATAAATGGTGCGAAAGATCATGGCGTTGTGTGTTTCATCATTATACAGCATCGTTTTCCAGTGTGCGCCATTTGCTTTTGCGGCAGCCAGTATGGTATCTACCTTTGCAATTCCCATATACTGGTAAGGAGCTCCTTCACGACCTGTTATCAGTACCGTTTTATCCATGGCTACCAGTTTGTCAAGGTTCTCTTTTACCAGTTTGCTGATATAATTATTATCCCACCACCAGGCCGGGTCAGCCATCAGGTAAGATTGAAAAAGCTCCGGTTCTTTGCATAACGCATACATCGCAAATATGCCGCCCAATGAACTTCCATAGAGTGTATTTTCTCCATTGGTTTTGTATTTTTTGTTGATGTAAGGCATCAGCTCATTCTTGATAAAAGAAAGAAATTTTTCTGCGCCGCCAGATTCAGGCATGCCATCTGAATGCGTAGGTGTAAAGTCCCTGCCGCGCTGGTTATTTTTATTGGGATAAACATTTGGAATGCTTACAATAATATTTTCAGGGATAAATTGTATGTTCAGGAATTGCCTGATATTGGATACAATCCTGGTGTTCCATTCGCCATCTGTTACATACAATACATCAAATTTTTCGTTGGCCGGTGCATTGTAATTGGCAGGCAATACTATCTCAATGGGCCTTCCTTCTTTCAATATTTCAGAATATAATGAATCGTGGATAATGGGCAGATCGGGCAACTGGGCATGCAGGCTTGCAGTATCCGCTAACAGGATAAATAATAATAGAACGATTAATCTTTGTTGCATATGTCTGAGGTCTGATTTTATAATGTCTTCCTGCCTATTTTGCATTATGTATTATTAGCTGTCTTTATCTTCGCATTTTCCACACTTTCACATTATTCATCTTCATTCTGTTCGAAGCGATTTTACAGGATTGGCAACCGCGGCTTTAATAGCCTGGAAACTCACGGTTAATAACGTGATGACCATGGCGCCGGATGCTGCCAATATAAATACCCACCAGGATATTTCTGTTCTGTATTCATATTTCTGCAACCATTGGTGTAAATAATACCAGGCAAGGGGTATGGCAATGAGGCATGAAATAATAACCAGCACTACAAATTCTTTGGATAACATTCCCCAGATAGATGGAAGGGAAGCGCCCAGTACTTTCCGGATGCCAATTTCCTTTGTGCGTTGCTCTGCTACAAAGGAGGCTAGCCCAAACAAGCCCAGGCAGGAAATAAAGATGGCCAGCACTGCAAAAAATGTCGCCAGGTTGCCAATGCGCTCTTCATCAGAAAATTTCTTCGCATATTCCTGGTCGGTGAATTTATAATCAAAAGGACTGCCCGGATCATATTTTTTAAAGACGGATTCTATTTTAGCCAGCCCGGTGCGCAGTGGCACAGATGGTTTTATGCGTATGGTAATTGTGCCTGCCCAGCCCGGCGCCATCAAAAATATAGTTGGTTTAACTGGTGTATAAGGCGATTCCATGATCATGTCTTTTATAACCCCTACTACATGATGCGGTGTTGTATCCCACCGGATGGTTTGTCCCACAATGTTTTTCAAACCAGTTAATTTAACGGCGGTCTCGTTCAATATCATGGCGCTTGAATCTGTTGCAAACTCTTTTGAAAAATCACGTCCTTCTTTTATTTGCCAGGCTATGGTTTTTCCGAAATCCTGCGTTACTCCAACCGTGCCAAACAGTGGTAAAGAGTTGGGATCTTTTCCTTCCCAGCTAAAGCCAATATTGTTTGAGTAAATGTTTGTTGGCGGACTGCTGGATTCAGCCATATTATCTACCACACCGGTTGCAAGCAGATCATTACGAATGAGATCATATTTGCCTTTGCCATACAATTCCGGCGTATTCATACCAATGGTTATTAATCCTTCCCGGCTATAACCAACAGGCCTGTCTTTTGCAAATTGTATTTGCCTGAAGACGATAATGGTTCCTATTATGAGCGCAATGGACACTGTGAATTGTATCACTACTAATATTTTGCGGGGTAGCGATGCAAACCGTCCCACACGAAAGGTACCCTTCAGCACTTTAATGGGTTCAAAACTGGAAAGGTAGAATGCAGGATAGCTGCCGGAAACAATGCCGGTTAGAAAAGTGAAGCCAAGCGCCAGCAACCAGAAAATAATATTTGACCAGGGAATGGACATTTCTTTGTCGGCCAGGCCATTAAAAAACGGCAGCAGCAGTTGTACCAGGCCGATAGAAAATATAAAGGCAATAAAGGCTACCAGTACAGATTCTGACAAAAATTGTCCGATTATCTGACTGCGCAATGAACCAACTGTTTTCCGGATACCCACTTCTTTTGCCCGCTTTTCGCTTCTTGCAGTGGACAGGTTCATGAAATTGATACAGGCAAGCAGCAACACAAATACTCCTATGATAAAGAATAACCAGACAAACTCAATACGACCGCCCGCTATTTTTCCATTTTTAAAATCGCTGCGCAAATGCCAGTTGCCCATTGGTTGCAGCACCAGTTCTTCTTTACCATCCTGTGCGGCATTTAAATGAACCATGGAAGCATTTTTTATTTTTTCCGTTGTTCTGGCAATATCAGCGTGGTTGCTTACCTGCACATAAGCCTGGAAAGAATGATTACCCCATTGCGTCATGGAGCTTTTAAGCCAATCCTGCGTAGTAACATATTTATTCCACGATAATAAAAGTTTTGTACTGTACAGAGACGTATTGCGTGGTAAATCCTGGAAGACGCCGGTTACTTTATAACTTTCTTTATTGTCTAGTTTTACCAGTTTATTCATTGGGTCTTCATTACCAAACAAAGCTTTTGCGGTTGAAGCATTTAATAATATAGATGAAGGATCAGTCAACCCTTTCAGTGAGCCTTTGATCATTTGCAGTGAAAACATTTCTGGGAAAATAGGCTCCACCCACATGCCTTCTTTGCTTATTTTTTTATCGCCTGTTGCCAGTATATGTCCAAAATTCCAGGATGCCATAGACACATGTTTAAAATCAGCGGCATACTTTGTGCGAAGTTCATTACCCAGTGGCATGGCTACTGCCTGGCCGGTTCCGGTTTCTCCATTAAAAGTCTGCGTTGTCATTACCTGCGCCAGCTGCGTATGGTTTTTATGATACTGATCAAAGGTCAGTTCATCCCTGATCCATAAAGCAATCAGCAAGGCCACCGTCATACCTATAGCCAGGCCAATAATATTAATCAAAGAATACACTTTGCTTTTAAGCATGTTGCGCCAGGCGATCTTGAAATAATTTTTGAGCATAAAAAGCTGCTTTTAGCCATTAGCATTTAGCTACGGCATTATTGTTATTTATTTTCCATTAACTAATAACTTACAGCTAATGGCTTTTTTGAATTACTCACTTCGCAATGAATTTACCGGATTCGCCACTGCTGCCTTAATCGCCTGGAAACTCACTGTTGCCAATGCTACCAGCACCACCAGCAAGCCTGCAGATGCAAACATCCACCAGCTTACAGCAATGCGGTAAGGATAGTTTTCCAGCCATTTATTAGCTGCCAGCCACGACAGTGGTATGGCTATCAGTAACGAAACAATAACAAGTTTTAGAAAATCCTTGCTCAGGCTGGTAGCAATACCGGCAACAGAAGCGCCCAATACTTTGCGGATGCCAATTTCTTTGGTTCTTTTTTCGGCCGATAAAACAGACAAACCAAAAAGGCCGATGCAGGAAATAAAAATAGTGAGCACTGCACTGAACAGCATTATCTGCTTCCACTTGGCTTCCGCATCATAATTTTTCCGGTTCTCTTCGTCCCTGAATGTATAACCGTAGGGACTGAACGGAAATAATTTTTTAAACGTTTTCTCAATATGCCCGAGACTGGCAGTGGCCGTGTTGGGCCTGATTTTTATAAATGTTTTTCCAAAACCATTGCCTGGCTTCATGGTGAACACCTGTGGCTTAATAGATTTGGTCATGGCTTCATAATGATAATTCTTTACCACGCCAATGACCTGGTATTTTTCATTGTTATTGTACCAGAAGTTTATTTCCTGCCCCAACGGAATTTTCCAGCCGGCTTTGGCTGCAAATGCTTCATTGATTAAAACGGAATGGGAGGAATCGGAAGGAAAGTCTTTTGAAAAATTGCGGCCTTCTATAACCGGTATTTTCAATAGCGGTATATACGCTTCATTCACGGTCTCATAGGTGAAATCCATTTGTGTTTCGCCATTTACTTTCGCTATCGTGCCCCAGGAGCCACCGTTTTTAAATGCTATTTCAGCAATGGAAGGATTTTTTGATAGTTCCTGTTGTATCAGCGCCGCATCGCTGCGTTTCATACCCCAGGTATTTACCGTAATAAGGTTACTGTCATCATACCCCAGTTTTTCATTGGTAAGGTAATTGAACTGCGAGTAAATAGTAATGGTGCCGATAATTAGAAAGGAGGATAAGGTGAACTGCAGTATTACCAGGCCTTTCTGCAGATAATTTTTACCGCCAATGGTAAAGCGGCTGTACAGCACCTGTACGGGGCTGTAATTTGACAGTATCAATGCCGGATAAAATCCTGCCAGTAAGCTGGTAACAATAAAAAGGAGGAGATAGCCTGCTATCAGTTTCACATCAAACAAATAAGAAATAGCGAGTGCTTTATTGGAAAGCTGGTTAAACAATGGCAATACCAGTTGTACCATGGCAATGGCGAGTATGAATGCGATAAAGCATAAGATAAATGACTCACCCAGGAACTGGGCAATCAATTGTTTCCTGTCGCCGCCGATGACCTTTCGTATGCCAATTTCTTTTGCCCGTTTTACTGACCTGGCAACAGTCAGGTTTACAAAATTAATACACGCGATCAGCAAAATAAACAAGGCAATGCCCGAGAGGATATAGGAAAATACCGGGTTGCTGGCGCCTGTAAGTCCATTGGAAGCTTCATAGTCTTTGCTGAGATGCATATCCGTAAAAGCCTGCAGGTGGTAAAACGTCTTTGCATTATCTCCATATTTTTCTGCCACCATTTTTATTGTTTCGCGGGCATCTGTTTCATATACTTTTTTCATTTTTGCTTCCACCGCTTTTATATCAGCACCCGGGTTCAGTACTACAAAGGTGTTCAGGAAAATATTAAACCAGTTTTCGTTATTGGCTTCATCTTTTGCTGCAATCACCATTGGCATCAGCATATCAAACTTTATGGAAGAGTTTTGCGGACATTTTTTTGCGACGCCTGCCACGGCATACGGCTCAAATTTATTCTCCTCATTTTTAATCATTATTATCTTGCCCTGTGCAGCGGTAGTGCCAAACTGTTTCTTAGCCAGGTCTTCAGAAATCACCACCGACTTTGGATCAAGCAATACTGTTTTTGGATTGCCGCTCAGCAGCGGAAAAGAAAACACGGAAAAAAAGCTGGAGTCAACATAATACATTTCCTGCGATTTAATTTCAGTGCCGGTCCGTATATCCTTTTGATTTCCCTGGTAGCGGACAAATGCTTTTATTTCAGGAACGCCTGCTGTAAACCGCGGCCCCTGGAAATAGCCAGTGTAACCTTGTTTGCTTTCCAGGCTTCCATCGGGTTTTATTCTTTCCATGCCAATACGATAAATATGACGCACATCTTTATGAAACCGATCATAACTTACCTCATCTTTTACATATAGCATGATCAGCATGGCACAGGCCAGTCCAAGGCTCAACCCAATAATATTAGTAAACGAATAAATTTTGTTCCTCTGAAGATTGCGCAGTGCGGTTTTGAAATAGTTTTTAAACATAAGTGAAGCTTTTAGCTGTTAACCATTAGCCGTTAGCTAAGGCACTATATTTATTTGGTTGTCCGAAAACTAATAGCTTACAGCTAATGGCTAACGGCCTGTTCTATTCGGTCCTCAAACTCTTCACCGGGTTAGCCATTGCTGCTTTTATTGCCTGGAAACTGATAGTGCCAAGCGCAATTACTATGGCCATTACACCCGCCAGCACAAATACCCACCAGCTGATATCAATCCGGTATGCAAAATCCTTTAACCAGCTGTGCATGCCGTACCATGCAACTGGTGCAGCTATAACAAACGAGATCAATACCAGTATAAGGAAATCTTTCGACAGTAAATTAATGATACCACCAACTGATGCACCCATTACTTTGCGGATACCTATTTCTTTGGTTCGCTGCATGGTACTGTAAGAGGCAAGTCCAAGTAATCCAAGGCAGGAAATAAAGATTGCCAGCAATGCGAAATTGAGAAACAGTTTTCCAAACCTTATTTCGCTGCGGTATTGTTTGTCAAAGAATTCATCCAGGAAAAAATAATTGAATGGACGGTTGGGTATAAACGTTTTCCATTTATTTTCAACGGAAGCAATTGTTTTTTGAACGTTTGTAGCCGCTATGTTAACAGAAATTAAATCGCAGCCACCCGGTTCAATCCGCATACTCAACGGCTTAATGACTTCCTGCAATGAACGGAAATGAAAATCTTCCATTACCCCGATAATATTTCCTTTGCGGCCCCACTGGTCAAATTTTTTACCAATGATATCCTTCGGTGAACTATAGCCAAACATTTTAACAGCTGTTTCATTGAGTACCATAGCCTGCGTGGTATCGGTGCCCATTTCTTTTGAGAATGCGCGGCCGGCTACCATCTTTATTTTATACTGGGGGATGTAATCAAAATCTGTGAAGTAGAGATCAAGATTTGCAATTTGCATATCGCCTTTTTTGTTTTCTACCTGCGAATAAGCGCCGGGGTTACCACCACCGGGTACACTGCCTGTAAGCGAAGTGGAAATAACATTTGGCAAACCTGCTATTGCCTGTTTCAATGTGTTTTTAGCGGGGTCGCCATGCGTATCTATAATTAGTTTCTGATCTTTATTAAAACCCAAATCCTGGTTGCGCATGTAAGTCATTTGCGAATACACAACGATGGTACCTATGATAAGCCCGGTTGAAATAGTAAACTGTGCCACTACCAGCGCTTTGCGTAGCAGCGTACCTTTTGTACCCGTTGCAAACCGGCCCTTTAATACTTTTACAGGTTGAAAAGAGGATAAAACCAAAGCAGGATAAATACCAGCCAGTATGCCAATGCCAATTGCAATAACCAGCAGTATGATCAGGTAAGAACCGTGTTCAAAAATACTGTGGCTGATGATTTTACCAGACAGTTGGTTGAATGGAGAAAGTAACAGGCCAGATGCAATAACGGCAAGTATATAAGCAATTATACAAATGAGTACGCTTTCGCCAATAAACTGTTTTGCCAGTTGCATTTTACCGGCACCAACCACTTTGCGTATACCTACTTCTTTGGCTCTTTCTGCGGAGCGTGCAGTGGTGAGGTTTATAAAATTTATACAGGCGATAACCAGTATAAATATGGCGATGATAGAAAATATATACACATTGTTACTATTGCCGGTTTTGCTTCCATCGCGGGTAGAATGCAGGTATACATCCCTGAGCGGCTGAAACAATAATTTCGGAAACATTTGCAATTGTTTCATTTGTGTGCCATTTCTTTTTTCAAGAAAAGCAGGCAGTTTAGCCTGCAGTGCCATGGCATTTGTTTGTGGTTTCAGTAACAGGTAAGTCCGGTTTCCATAATTGGCCCATTGGCTATCCAGGTTGCTGTTAAATTTTTGGGTAAGTGTGCTCATTGATACCAGCATATCAGCTTTTATCTGTGAGTTCTCAGGCATATCCTGCATAATGCCTGTTACTTTGGAAGGGAAAGCATCACCGGTAAGCAAAAGTGTTTGCCCCATAGGATCTTTATTACCAAAATATTTTTTTGCAGCGGTTTCAGTAAATACAATACTCAGTTGCTCCTTTAACGCTGTACGCGGATTGCCTTTCAGTAATTTAAAATCAAATACCCGGAACAAGGCAGAGTCAGCCCACATCGCATTCTCTTCCTGGAATTTGACATCGCCTTTTCTCACCAGCAGGTTGGCTTCAGATACACGTACAAAGTCTTCCACTTCCGGAAATTCATCTTTTACATTGGGAGCAACCGCCCAGGCAGGACCGCTGGTATTAATGGTTTCTGAAGGTGTTTTCAGATCCGCCACCACACGATAGATCCGATCGGCTTTTGAGTTAAACGAATCATAGCTCAATTCAAACTTTACATACATAAATATCAGGAAGAAAGCCATCAGGCCAACAGTTAATCCCATAATATTGATGAACGAAAAAGTCTTGTGGCGCCAGAGGTTGCGGAAAGCGATTTTAAAATAGTTCTTTATCATGGCTGCTGTCTGATTTTATTTTTGGTCTGTTGGTTTAATATTTTCACATTGTTTTACTCTGTTCTCAAATTCTTAGCCGGATTTGCCATCGCCGCTTTCAGCGTATGAAAAATTACCGTCAGCATAGTGATGAATAAAACAGTAATTGCCGAAAGTAAAAAAGGCGTAATAGTTAAACCGGTATTGTAGGGAAAAACTTTCAGCCATTTATCCATAAAAAGGTATGCAACCGGAAATGCAATCAGGCAGGAGAGGCCAACCAGCAAAATAAAATTATTTGTAATCAGCGGAATGATCTCACCAACCCGTGCACCCATTATTTTACGGATGCTTATTTCTTTCTGCCGCTGCTGTGTAGTAAATGCTACCAGCCCCAATAGCCCAAGACAGGTAATCATAATTGTCAATATCGAGAACGTTGTAAATATTTTTCCTCTTTTCTGATCGGCTGCATACTGAGAATAAAAATCCTGGTCTAAAAAAGTATACTGAAAAGGAAGATCGGGCATGGTTGCTTTCCATGACTTTTCAACGCTTGTAATGGCTGTGGGAATATTTTTTGCATCTAGTTTAAGTTGTATAATATTATTGTTGGGCCTGTATTGTAAAAGAAGCGGTGCTATAGGATTGTACAAAGATTTCTGGTTAAAATTTTTTACAACGCCCACTACTTCATAGTAAAAGCCTGATGTATCGGCGGGCCGCTTAACCTTTTTTCCGATGGGTTCATCCCAATTGAAAAATTTCACCAGATTTTCATTCACAATGATACTTTTGATGGTATCCGAAAGGCCGGTAAAATTTCTACCTTTTTTAATCTGCATTCCCAGTGTTTTCAAAAAATCCTCGTCGATGGCATAAGTATCAAGGCCCTGGTCTTTGTAGCCATCTTTTGTTTCCACTGTAAAAAGGCTGAAGTTGGTATTGGAAGAACCAGGTGTATTTTGCGACGTACTGACGGAGAGCACCTGCGGATTATTTCTTACTGCATCTTTAAATGCAAGAATTTTAGACCGCACATCGCCATCTGCGTTGGCTGTTACAGAAAGCACCAGTTCTTTATTGAATCCAAGATCCACGTTGCGCAGGTATTTCAATTGTCCATAAACAACCCATGTACAGATAAGCATAATCATAGAAATACTAAACTGCACTACCACCAATATACGGCGTAGCGTAGCATTGCTGGACCCTTTAGAAAGACTGCCCTTGAGAATATTAACGGGTTTAAATTTAGAAAGATAAAATGCAGGGTAGCTTCCGCCAACCAATCCCACAAAAGCAACAATAGCCAGCATAATAAAAAATGTTGCTGGCTCAAACAATGTCTTTAAAGAAATAAACTTACCCGCCAGCGCATTAAAAGAAGGTAAAAACAATGCAATGAACCCAATGCTCAGTAACAACGCAAATATTGCCGTCAATGTAGATTCAACCAGGAACTGCGCTATCAACTGTGGTTTCGTGGAACCGCTTACTTTACGGATACCAATTTCTTTGGCCCTCCTGGCTGATCTTGCCGTGGTCAGGTTCATGTAATTGATACAGGCAATCAATAGCATAAAAAAAGCCACTGCTGAAAATATATAAATATAAGACATGCTG
>JBDSOC010000100.1:0-16138 GCA_039915085.1 Chitinophagaceae bacterium | reverse complement strand
GTTAATGCCTCCAACGGCGCCAAATACATCCAGCTGTTTCATAAAAGCTATGCGGCGTTCATCCATGCCGGCAAAATAAGCTTCGCTCATTACCATACCGGCATCTTTAGCATTGGTAAGCATGCTTTCTTTTGTACTTCCTTTTGTATTAATATTGGGTGCAGAAGCAATAGCAGAACCAAACCCACCCATAGACATGGCAGAAGCCAGCGTGGCGCTTTTTTTGATAAAATCCCTGCGGTTATTTTTCATATACATTTGTTTAAATCGTTGCAGAATATTATTTCTTTAGCGGTTGATGTTCTTTAATAAATAGGTTGTAGCAGGTACATCTTAGCGATTATAAGATTCGCAAACTATTAACCTTTTATCTAATCATTATACTTTATTTGGATGCGGTTAACCGGTTTTAAAATTTAATAGTATAATATTAAAAGTTGTCTGTGTCTTTAAACCATTAAACTTTAGACTTATTTATTGATTCAATCAGACCACGCATATAACCCAAAGCAAACAAAGTTCCTATGGTACTATAACCTGGTCTTTCATTACTGTCTCCTGCCATGGTAGGTACGTGATCAGGCCGGATAGCTCCTTTGTAACCAATATCGTAGTAAGCTTTCATTGCCGCATACATATCAATCTGTCCTTCATCATGAAATGTTTCGGTAAATTTAGTGCTGGGTTTCTTACCACTAAGATCCCGGACATTTCTGAAATGGACATAATTAATTTTACCTGCCTTACCCCATCTTTTTACTAAAGATGGTATGTCTGCACCCATCAGCGAAAAATTGCCCTGGCACATGGTTAACCCACTGTATTTACTGGGTACTATGTTCAGCATGCGATCAAAGTTTTCAACATTTGTCATAATACGCGATATCCCTTTCAGACTATCTACCTGAGGGTCATCGGGGTGAAGAGAAAGGTTCATTCCAATTTTTTCTGCTTCGGGAACCACTGCTTTCAAAAAATATTCAAGGTTTTTCCAAAGTGCTTGCTTTGAAACTTTTCCATATTCAGTATCAGGTAAATTTTTTACGTCTTCGTAGTCAAAAGAAGTCATCAGCGCACCGCCACGGCCCGGCGTATCCATTTTACTTCTGAACCAGCTCACTACGGGCATCCAGTTATAGCAAATGGTATCCACCTTACCATATTGTTTCAGGTTTTTCATAAACGTTATAAAGTTGGCAATCTCTTCGTCTCTTCCTGCAAGGCCCAGTTTAGTTTGTTCACCCAATGCTGGCGGTCCTTCTACTACATTCCATTTCATTCCCAATTTATCCCATCCTTCTTTTACCGCCATAATTGCTTTAGGCTCCCATGGTTTTAAATCGCCGGTGTTCCGCGGACTGTTTACAGCACCAAACACCGACATCTGTTTTGCCAGCGCTATCCGTGGAGATTCAAAATTGGGAATGGAAAGTGAAAATTCCATTCCCCCATCTTTTGCCAGCGCGGCTATATGCTCCGGTGACTTTTTATTTAAATTTGCAATGACTGAACCAATACTGGCTATGGAAGCTGCTGCTGCCAGTGAGGCGCTTTTTTTGATAAAATCCCTGCGGTTGTTTTGCATACGTTTTATTTTTAATATTGTCGGGCTGTATTTGTTTTCACCTCCAGGTTTTATTTTTTATCAGAGCGGCAAGGGAAGTAATTCACAGAGGCAAATGAGAAAAGTCTAAGCCTCGTTTACCGCTGTGGGGATTTTTTCCGGGCTGTACTTTATTTATCCCACCAAACAGGTGTGGTATATAAATCAGGGCCCTGGCTGGCGATGGCAGCATCATAATTTTCTTTATTAAGCGCTGCTTCACTAACCGGGTACTTTAAACGTAACAGCATTTTACCGCCTGTAAAATTACCGGGATAATTGGGTGGAACCAATGCGGGAATGCCCGTACGGCGGATGTTTGCGAAAGATTCAAAATTATCGTACAGCATGAACAGCGCCAGGTAAAATTGTGTGTGTATCTGCCCCATCTGCTGGGTAAGACCAGCGCCTACCGGGTTAGCTGCTACATATGCATCAATGGTGCTTTGCGGAATAGAAAAAGCTGCCGGAGAGCCGAACAAAACCGGCGTTGGAAAAAAGCTCACCATTTTCATTGATGCATTGATACCACTTTCATAATGTGTTGCAGCGGAAGATGCATCCCATCCGCGGGCCGATGCTTCTGCCAGCAGGAACTCTACTTCAGCATAACTCTGAAGTACAGTAGGGGCGGTTAAACTGGCAATAGTGCCGGTATTGGGTTCAGAATAAGATACCAGCTGATCATTGCTCCATGCCGGCATAATTGTTTTAATAGTAGATGCATCATATCCATTGGGCAATCCTTTTTGCAAAGCAGGGTTGGTAGATGCGGGCAGTTTCGCATTTTGCTGGCCCAGGATATTTCCGTCCCACAAAGTGCAATAAAAAGGAATTCTTGGATCGTTTTTGGCCTGCAGCATATCTACCAGTGTTTTACTCAATTTTACCAGGCCTTTTCCCTGGTTCGACTCCGGAAAGCTTTCGCGTTTTAATTCAGCTGCATCCCTGTTTTCAGAATTGGTAGAACCTGTTGTATGCTTAACATAAGCTATATCATCATTGCTTTTCATTACACCTCCTGCAATAGCTTTTTGTACCCATTCTTTTGATTTGACAGCATCCGCATTGCTGAGGCGCATACCCAAACGTAACATCAATGAGTAACCGAAAGTTTTCCATTTAGGTATACTGCCACCGTACATAATGTCCGAAGATCCCAGATTTGCTTTTGACGCATCAAGCTGTTTAATGGCAGTTTCCAGTTCAGCCAGCATTTTTGGATAGATATCTGCCTGCTTGTCGTACTTCGGTTTAAAAATGGCATCGGTATAGCCCTTGCCGGCATCCGTGTAAGGAACGTCTCCGTAAACATCTGTTGCGCGGTGCAATATAAATACACGGAATATACTGCCCATGGCATAATAATTAATCAGCTCAGGTTTGTCTTTTGTAAGATCAAGCATTTGCGCCAGCTCTTTCAGGTGGATGGGATAGATGGTTTCAAAAAGATCGCCAAACTGGCCATTCTCAAAATTTTTGTCGCCTGACCAGTTGGTACCCAATGATGCCATATACTGGTTGGTACCTGCAAAATATTTAATACTTACACGGTTGCGGTCTGCGGTGCCAACACCAGCAGTTCTTACCTGGCTCATGGTAAAAAGATTTCCCAGCACGGGTTCAGTGTAGGCATTGGGGTTAGTGTTCATGCTTTCAAACCCCTTATCGCAGGAACTTATAACGAGTGCTCCTAAAAAAAGCATACCTGTCAGCAGTACCCTGGTTATCAAATATTGTTTTATATAACTCATATAATTTTATTTTAACGATAATAATTTCAATTTAATATCATTTAGAATCTTACCAGCAGGTTAAGGCCGTAACTGCGTGCAGTAGGCAGGCCAAAGTTTTCCAGTCCCTGTGAATTACCATTGCTGTAGCTTGATTCAGGATCAATGTTCCTGGCTGTGTTATACAGCAGTGCAAGGTTGCGTGCTACAAGAGAAATACTTACTGACTGTACTGGTGTTTTTCCTAATATTGATTTTGGTAAAGTATAACCGATGATTACCTGGCGCAGTTTAATAAAATCTGCGTCGGTAATAAACTGATCCGTAATGGTGTTCCAGATACCCTGGTAATAGGTTTGCGCATTAATGGTGGCAGCATACGGATTGCCATTCTGGTCAACACCTGAAACATTTACACCATTTTCCCTTACGCCATTTTCAACAGTACGCTTGTCAACACCAAATTGTGTTCCGTAGGCATTGGTAGCAGAATATACCTGGGCGCCAAATTTTCCATCTATCAGGAAACCAAAATTGAAATTTTTATAAGAGAAATTATTGCTGATACCAGCTGTTAATGGTGGTACACCTTTACCCAGGGGAACCAATGAGCTTTGCAACGGAATACCATTTGCGCTATTGTATACAATGTTTCCTTTGGCGTCAGTTTTCATCCGGTTGCCTGCGATCATTCCAAACGGCATACCCTGGAAATGATATATCCAGCCATTTTCTGTACGTGTTCTGTTGGTGTTTTCACTCTGTCCGAAAGTGATAGAGCTGATGCCTTCACCAATGTATACGACTTCATTTTTGTTGTAAGCCATGTTAAAACTAATATCCCAATTAAGGCTTTTATCTTTTCCTTTAACCGGTGTGCCGGTTAACAATAATTCAATACCCTTATTTTTAATCTTGCCCACGTTCAGTGCAACAGCATTGTAACCGGAAGTCCAGGGAACCGAAGCATTTACGATATCATTGGTGGTTGTTCTGTCATACACGGTAAGATCTACGCCAATGCGGTTTTTAAACAAACGTGTTTCGATGCCTGCTTCACTGGTGGTGGAGGTGTAAGGTTTCAGTTTGTTGGGAATGGTTGTTCCTACAATATTCTGAAGGGTTGCTCCCGTACCTGATAACTGCGCCTGGTTCTGGTAAGTAAGATCAATGGCATATGGATTCGGTGCGCCACCGCCTACCTGGGCCCATGAAGCACGTAACTTTCCATAGCTCAGCCATGCTGGTTTGTTACCCAATGCATTGGAGAACAGAAAACTTAACCCAACAGATGGATAAAGCAGGCTGTTGTCAGCCACGTCAAGCGTAGAAAACCAATCGCGGCGGGCAGTCATTGTAAGATATAAAAGGTCGTTGTACCCGATATCTGCTGACGCAAAAATTGAGTTGATGGCAAACTGCCTGTAGGTCTGTGTAAATTGTTGCTGGCTGCCGTTACCAACAAAATATTGGAATGGCACATTGAAGAACCCACTGCTCAGGTTTACACCATCGTACGTGTTTTTCATCTGGTTGCCACCCACCAGCGCATTGACTGAAAATTTATTAAATGTTTTATTGGCACCGATAAGACCCTCAACATTATATTCTTCACTCAGGTTCTGATCGCTGGTCATGCTTCCACGGTTATTAAAGGCGAGGCCCGTGGGTTCAATATTGACCCCTTTAAGATTGAACCTGTCAATACCGAAACGTACCCTGGCATATAACCATTCGGTGATATTATACCTTGCACTGAAAGAACCAATTAACCTGTTTCGGGTATCGCTGTTGGTAATTCTATTTACCGCAAAATAAGGATTGGTGGCATAGATATAATCGTTCCACAATACTTCATAATTGTTGGCGTCGTAGCCTGGTTTAAGTATGCGTACATCTATATTGGTGCCGGTAAGTTGAGCACCTGCATTGGGGTTTTTCTGAAAATCTGCCACAAAAGTGCGGTTGTCTGTATTCTCAATATTATACTGCAAATTTCCTTCAAACACCAGCTTCTTTTTCAAGTTTCCATTTACACTCAGGTTAAACGTTTTCCTGTTGAGTGAATTATTGGGAACAATACCTTTGTTATCCAGGTTGGATGCGGAGAAACGAAAGTTGACCGCATCACTACCACCGTAAAATGATAAGGTATTGGCAAAAGTTTTTCCTGTGTTATAGAAGTTTTTCAGGTTATCTTTTTGCGCCGAATAGGGCCTGGCGATGCCATCCGGTTGTATCACGGAAGAACCATCCAGTTTAGCGCCCCAGGACATTCTTCCGTTGGCCACAGCATCTGCTTTACTGGTGGGTGCAAGACCCCTTGAACCTGAACCATACTCATATTGCCAGTCGTATAATTGACGGGGTGTTTCCCATGTATAGGTTCCGTTGTATTCAACGCCAAGGCCTTTCTGCGCACGCCCGGATTTGGTAGTGATAAGGATAACACCATTGGCAGCGCGGGAACCGTATAGCGCAGCAGCCGTTCCGCCTTTGAGCACAGACATGCTTTCAATATCATCGGGGTTGATGCTTATTAACCCATCGCCACGATCGATACCACCAAAAGTGCCGGCCGCACCCTGGTTTGAATTATTAATAGGTATACCGTTTACTACATACAAAGGCTGGTTGTCGCCGTTCAGCGATCCGTTACCCCTGATAATTACCCGGCTTGAGCCAGCGGGCCCTGTTGCTGTGCTGGTGGCATTTACACCGGCAACTCTCCCGGTAAGCGCGTTGCCCAGGTTAATTTCTTTTGCTTTGTTAACATCGTCACCGCCAACCTGTGTTACTGCATAAGTGAGGGATTTCTGGTCTTTCTTAATACCCAATGCCGTAACAACAACGGTGTTCAGAGAAAGCGTTTCTCTTACCAGCTTAATATTGATTGCCTGGCTGCCCGCCGTTATTTCCTGCGCGGTAAAGCCAATAAATGAAATAATAAGCGTACTGTTTGAAGGCGCATTTAGTGAGAAGTTCCCGTCTGCACCGGTAACAGTACCTTGTTTGGTACCCTTTACATTGATGCTTACACCCTGCAACGGCTGATCATCCGTGTCTGTTATTCTTCCTGTTATTTCTACCAGTAAGGGAGCTGCGAAAACCGGGATGTCTTTTTTAACGACTGGTTTTTCTTTCAGCACAATTGTTTTTTCTACCAGGGAGTAATCAAATGGCTGGTTTCGGAAACATTCATTCAATGCTTCCTGCAACGAAACCTGTTTTAAAAAAACAGTTACATTGTTGGCTGCGGCCATCCATTCCTCGCGGTATACCATGTGGTAGCCACTTTGGTCTTTTATCTTTTTCAGCACCTGCTCCAGTGGCGTATTTTTTGCTGAAATAGTAATAAGCTGCGCATAGCTTCTGGCACTTACATTCATGCAGGCTGCCAGTAAAATAATTGCTGTAAACTTCATAATTAACAGCGTTTTGGTTAGTTGCCCGGGTTTGATTTTGAGCATACCGGGCAGGTTACAAAGAGCTCTGAAATGCATAACTTTGTTTTGTTTAGGTTTAACAATAAACAGTCCGTCGAACGATTGTATAATGAATTAACCTGATACCGCCGGGGTGCTCCAACACTCCGGCTTTTTTTGTGGGTTAACTTATTTATTGGGGTAAGGTTTATACTTGCCAGGGCAGAGATAAACCCTGCACCTACGGTTTTACTTCTACTTTTTTTCCATTGATGGTAAAATGTACGCCGCTTAATTCCATTACTTCCAGCACCTTCGATAAATTCATATTGCGGGGTATATCACCTGAAATACGTCCTGGTGGTATGCCATCGCTGTATGATACTTCAACATCATACCATCTTGCCAATTGCCGCATAATACTTGCAATACCTGCTTTTTTCATAATAAATAAACCATCTTTCCAGGCAACTGCTTCCTGCGCATCTGCATCGGTTACCAATTTTATTTTTCCTTCCCTGTTTAACTGTAATTGCTGTCCGGGTCTAAGTAAAGACGCAGTATGCCGGTTTTTTATTTTTACACTTCCTTCAAGAAGGGTGGTGCTTGTATTCTCTTCATCATCATAGGCATTTATGTTAAAATGCGTTCCCAGTACCTGTACTTCCATTCCATTGGTACTTACAGTAAACGGTTTTTTTGCATCATGCGCTATTTCAAAATAGGCTTCACCTGTAATGCTGATTTTTCTTTCATCACCGGTAAAAGCCGTTGGATAAGTAACAGATGATGCGGCATTCAGCCATATTTTACTGCCATCTGAAAGTTGCAACTGGTATTGTTTCCCTTTTGTAGTAGTCATGGTATTGTAAACTACTGCCGGACCACCTGTTGCTGCATCATTATTATTATAGCTCAAACGCCCCTGCTGGTTCAGCAATTGGGTGTTTCCCTGGGTTAATAATGTATTACTGCCTGTACTGTCAAGTACAATTTGTTTGCCATTGGAAAGTGTAAGAATAGCACCTGACGTACCTGGTTGTATATCATTTTGGACTTCCTGAACTGCTTTTTTTATAACTATATTTCTTTGGGAAATAGGTTGCAAATAATAAAATGCGCATATACCCAGTAACAGGATAACAGCGGCTGCAGAAGATATACGGAACCAGGGTATACGGCGGCGGGTGGTAAGAATATCTTCTTCAGCCATAGCTTTTTCCTGTATTTGCTGGTAAACATGTTCCCAGTTCACTGCCGGAATAAGCTCTCTTGTATTAAATTGCTCAATAAGATGCTGGATATGTTTGTGAACAGGCTGTTCAGCCAAATCATTTTCCCTGATCAGGGCAAAGAGTTCCTGTTCTTCCGTTTCGGTAGTTTTACGGCTGCAATAAGCCTCTATTAACAAGGCTAGTCTTTCCGGTGAGAATGGCATCATCGTTAAAATAAGTCATTACAAAACTGAATGTTTTTGCAATGGGTATTAAGTATGAGATCCACAAGTGGTAAAATGTACCAGTCAGCATTGAAAATATTTTTAAAAGGATATTACACATGGATTTTGCGCCTGAAAGGACGCCTGGGAAATTTTTTGTCGTTTGAAAACCCTGAAAATAGTTTAAAATAATCCTGCGAGAAAGAACGCAACAACAGAAGAGATGGCTTTTTTGTCTTTAAAATAAAGGCGGATGGATTTAACTGCATCGTGCAGATGGTTTCTGACAGAATTGGGAGAAATGTGCAGATGTTCAGCAATCTCAATCCTGCTCATGCCTTCCTGCTTGCTTAATTTATATACCAGTTGCTGCTGCGGTGGCAGTTGCTCAATGATCGCTTTTAGTAATTGTTCATTTTCTTTGGCCTGTAATAGTACGTCCATTGATTGTTCTTCCAGGCAGGCACTGTTTTGAAACAACAGTTCCTTCATATTTTTTTCAGCAGCTATTTTTTTGAAATGACTATAAATGCAGTTATGCAATATAGTTAGTAAATAAGCAGATGGTTTGTCTGCGGTGGCTACCTGTACACGTTTCGTCCATAAAAGAATAAATACTTCCTGTACAATCTCTTCTGCGAGGTAAGCAGAACGCGTCATTTTAAAAGCAGCTGAATAAAAAGATGCTTTGTAAGTATCAAAAATTACCCGGTAGGCGCTTTTGTCGCCTTCGGCTATTTGTAAAAACAGCGCCTTATTATCGTTTGGCAATTGTTGCAGCATAATCGTTGAAGCAATAAAAATAGATCATTTTTATTTAACAGCTGTTTTGCGTTTAAGTAAGAAAGGTTCGTACGTTGTTACAGCAAGACCTGTAAGGTTTGCAGCGCGGCGGGTTGCCGGAAAGTTTTATAAATTCTTTCGGGATGCATTTATTTTCTCCTGAATAATTGTTCGTATAAAAAATCAGCAGTAAACTGCCCGGCTTCCCGCCACCTTTTTTTTGCACTGCCCCCGGCAAATAGTGGATTGAAATGTTTCTGCAGTTCATGCGAATAATTATCATAAACTTTAAGACTGTTTGGTATTTGCAGTGAATCTGCCACCCGGTGTATAGCAAGGCTGCCGTAAATACCCGGTTTATTATGATCGTAGGGCACAACCCTGTCTTTTTTACCATGCACGCTTACAACAGGAATGGTTGCATTTTTCAGCCAGCTGAGATCAAAAAGTGCGCCCCAGTAATTAATGATAGCTGCAATATGCTGCGGATTGTGATTGTGTGCAACTGTACTTGTTGAATCACCACGGTGCATCAGCATGGCCATTTCCGCAGGACTACTGTAAACGGCCTGCAATGCAATCATGCCACCGGCAGAATTACCGCCGAGTATAATACGGCTGGTATCTATTTTGAATATTGCACAATGTTTTTTGAAATATTGGATGGCTTCGTTCACATCTTCTATCGCATCTGCACATCCTTCAACAAGATCTGCAAAGTTTTTTAGCGGATGTTTTTTGCTCAGCCGGTAATTAATCGCAGCACATGTGTAACCCCGCCTGGCAAAAGTTTTACTCCACAATGGCAATCCACCTGATTTTTTCTTCCCGAATTTAAAACCTCCGCCATGCAACCATATAATAAGTGGGCGGCTGGGCGTGCTGTCAGCCACGGCTTCGTAAAAATCAAAACGGTAATATTTCTTTTTAATGCCCGGTGCGGGATCGGTTTTATACAATAAATCTTTTTGCACCTTTACATCTTTAAATACAAAATCTTTAAATTTAACTGGTTTAACCATTTCCTGGCCCTTTGCTGCAAAAGAAACTGTCATAATAATAAGCGCTGGTAATATATGCTTAACCATGTTCATAAAGTTAATCAAGGTACGTAACAAACATAAAAGAAGATGCCTGCAACGATGGGCAGAAAACTTTCCGGCGATATTGCTTTTTATATTATTCAATACCATTAATCACGATTTGCCATGATGAAACCAGCGTTTATTCTTTTCTTTTTACTGGCAGTAAACTGCTTCTTTTCTTTTATACCTCCTGGAGATGAAAGAAAACAAATAGCCGCGGAAATGAAACATTCCATGGAAACGGAATTATTAAATGTATGGTATCCCAAAGCAGTGGATAGTGTGTATGGAGGGTTTCTCAGCACGTTCACCTATGATTTTAAACAGGGTGAAGAACAGGATAAAATGATTGTAACACAGGCAAGGCATATATGGTCGAATGCAAGAGCTGCAGAATTGTATCCGCAAAATGACTGGTATAAAAAAAGTGCGCAACACGGTTTTCATTTTCTGCGCGATTTTTTCTGGGATAAAAAATATGGCGGCTTTTATACGCAGCTTACACGCGATGGAAAAATCCAACCTTCCACACTGGGTGATAAAATTGCTTATGGAAATGCTTTCGGCATATATGGACTGGCTGCTTATTACAGGTGCTCGGGTGACACCGGTGCATTGAATCTTGCCAAACAAACTTTTTACTGGCTGGAGAAACACAGCCATGATCCTGTTCACAAAGGTTATTACCAGCATATGCAAATGGATGGTGTACCTGTAAAGAGAACGCAGGATATTCCTTCAACTGCTGAAACAGGTTATAAAGATCAGAACAGCTCCATTCATTTGCTGGAAGCATTTACTGAATTATACGAAGTATGGCCGGATCCTTTAGTGGCTACCCGTTTAAAAGAAATGTTGTTGCTGATCAGGGATGTGATAACCACAAAAAAAGGCAACCTTGTTCTTTTCTTTCAGCCGGACTGGACACCTGTGTCTTTCCGTGATTCGGCGCACAGCGTGATTTTGCAGCACAGCAACCTTGATCATGTTTCTTTTGGGCACGATGTAGAAACAGCCTACCTGATGCTGGAAGCTTCTCATGTCCTGGGCATTAAGAATGATACACGGACCATGACAATAGCAAAAAAAATGGTAGATCATGCACTGCAAAATGGCTGGGATAAAAATGTTGGCGGATTTTATGACGAAGGCTATTATTTTAAGGGCAGTGCAGCGATTACTATTATAAGAGATTCAAAAAACTGGTGGGCGCAGGCAGAAGGATTGAATACATTATCCATGATGGCTGATCATTTTCCGGCTGACAGTATGCAGTATTTTAAAAAATTCACCTTGCTCTGGCATTATACACAAACTTACCTGATAGATCATGAACATGGTGACTGGTATTCGGGCGGATTGGACAAGGAGCCCGGGCAAAAGACGGGCGCAAAAGGAAATATATGGAAGGGCTCTTATCATGTTTTGCGGTCGTTGATAAATTGCACGCAACGTTTAGAGCCAGGACTGTTGCCGAAATCTGCAGTAGTAAAGCATAACGGGTAATTAATACGCCGGACGTTCCGCATTTTTTACTTTTAAATTTTGATTTTCAAATCTGCGAATCTGTGGCCCATATCGCAACCTTAAATTTTTAATCCCCAAATTTGCAGTACCGGACCCGGACTTAAGTTTTTAATCTGCGAATCTGTTACCCCAGGAATCTTCTTCTGCGGATAATAATGTTTTAAGTATTACGGATGCAGCGAGTACCAACTATTTATGGTCTTTATTTTCAGTGTGTGAACATGAACCCCCTATTTCAATTTTATAACAGCCAAACCTGGCAGATAAAGTTGATTCTACAGACCTTTTCATTGCAGCCAGGAATTAAAAAGTATCACCGGCCATTTCAATCAGCCGGGAACAATTTCAGTTCATTTTTCTTTTAAAAGTAGATTTCCGGATAAAACAATGCAATGATTTGTTAAAATATCATCACTCTGCTGCTAAAAATTGATATAATTTTATCGCGCAAAACTAAATTCATTTTCTGAACGATTTTTAAACTAATGCTGCTTATGAGAAACAAACTTTTGTTTGCCTGTCTGTTAGCTGTTCTTATTTCAACCTTCTCTTTTGCCCAGGACATAAATGTCAACGGGCGTGTTACCGACGAAAAAGGTGCTGGCATTGCAGGTGCCACTGTAATAGTAAAGGCTACTAAGAAAGCCACAATAACCAATGACGATGGAAATTTTGTCATCAGCGCAAGAAATGGCGCAGTGATAACCGTTAGTTACGTTGGTTATCTTTCCAAAGATTATACGGTGAATGGAACTACGTTAAATGCTTCGCTGGTTAGCCAGAGCAAGGATTTAAATGAAGTAGTGGTTACCGCGTTGGGTATCCGCAAAGAAAAGAAAGCGCTGGGTTATGCCATTACCGAAGTAAAAGGAGATGAGCTAACACAGGCACGTTCCGTAAACCTTGCCAACTCTTTAGTAGGTAAAGTAGCGGGATTAAACATTACCAGTACGGCTACTGGTCCGGGTGGCTCATCGCGTATTATTATCAGGGGTAATACTTCAATAACAAGAAATAACCAGCCATTAATAGTAGTTGACGGTATTCCATTTAATAACGATCTTACTACTAATAATACAGACGGAAGTTCTACAGGAGAGTGGGGCGGTGCCGATCAGGGAGACGGTATTTCAAGTTTAAATCCGGATGAAATTGAAACAATCAGTGTATTAAAAGGTGGTACAGCTGCCGCTTTGTATGGTTCACGTGCCTCTAACGGCGCCATACTGGTTACCACTAAGGGTGGAAGCAAATCTGGTAAGCCCCCTGTTATTGAAATAGGAAGCAACTTTGTTGCTGAAAGTTTATTAAACAGAAAAATTAAAGATTATCAATACGAGTATGGTACAGGTGCCCGGGGAGCAACAGGTTTGGTAGGTGTGAAACCCCTCGTGGCTGATCCCAATATAGGTGACCAGACAAATAGCTGGGGTGCTAAATTAGATGGGTCGTCTGTAATACAATACGATGGCGTATCAAGGCCTTATAGTGCGGTTACAGATAACATGTCTAAATTTTACAAAACAGGTACTACGTTTACAAACAATTTTGCTATTAGCGGCGGAGGAGAAAAAGTATCTTATCGCTTTTCCATGAGCGATTTGAATAATAAAGGTATTGTACCCAATAATACACTGGTGCGTGATAACGTGGCGATGAACATCAATGCCAACCTGAGCAAACGTTTTTCAATTTTGGTTAATGGCAAATACATTCGTGAGAAAAATAAAAACAGGCCACGCGTATCCGATTCGCCGGGAAGTGCTAACTATACATTATGGACTTTACCTACTTCTTTGAGTGTGGCAACGTTGCAGGCGAACAAATACAACGCAAATGGGTCTGAAAAAATCTGGTCTAATAACCAGTATGTACAGAATCCTTATTTTGCTACAGAAGATTTTAAAGAACAGGATGTAAAAGATCGGTTTATTGGCGTTGTTGAGCCGCGGTTTAATCTTACTGACTGGCTGTTTGTTAAAGGCCGCGTGGGTTTTGATAAATTCAACCGGCATGAAAATGATATTACCCCTACAGGTACAGGTTACCAGTTAGGCGGTGGTTTCAATACCTTTTTGCGTGATTTCAGGGAAACAAATCTTGATTTAATGCTCGGCATTGATAAGAAATTGACTAATAGTTTTACAGTAAGCGGTTTAGTAGGTGGAAATAGGATGAAGCAGGTAACCAGCCTGGATGGTTATAATGGAGGCCCTTTCAATATTCCATTCTTTTATGATATCTCCAATGTAAGTACGCCCAACAGGGGAACTACATCAAGGTATCTCGAAAAAAGAATCAATTCTGTTTACGGGTCAGCCGACTTGTCGTACAAAAATTATTTGTATTTAAATCTTACAGGACGTAACGACTGGTTCTCTACACTTTCTAACGGAGCAAATTCTATATTTTATCCTTCCGTAGGCTTAAGTCTTATTTTATCTGATGCATTTACGATGCCTTCATTTGTAAATTATGCAAAACTAAGAGGTTCATGGGCTAAAACGGGAGGCGATACAGACCCCTACCAACTGGCACTTACTTATGCTTTAACCGGAGCAACGCAAAATAACCCGCTGGCGCAGATAAACCAGAGCCAGGTGCCCAATGCAAAACTACAGCCATACGAGGTTACTGGTACGGAAGTAGGGCTTGAGGGACGTTTATTCAACAACAAGTTAGGAATTGATCTTGCCGTTTACAGCCGTAAAACCATAAACGATATAGTAGGGGCTTCTATTTCTCCTGCTTCCGGTTACACTAAGGCGCTGTTTAATATTGGAGAAGTAACCAATAAGGGTATTGAATTACTGTTAAGCTACAAACTGGTAACCGGAAAAGATTTTGGATGGGACGTTTCATACAACATGGGGTATAACAAAAGCAATGTTGTACAAATTTATCCCGGACTGGATCAATTGTTTGTTGAAGAACCACGCCCGCGTGTAAGCGCTATTTACCAGGTGATAAACAAGCCTTTTGCACAAATACTTGGAAATGGTTTCCTGCGCGATAAATCTGGTCAGGTGATTTTCGATGCGGCAACTGGTTTACCGCAAACACAGGGTTTAAAATCTTTTGGTTCTGGTGTTTCTCCATGGACAATGGGTATCACCAATACATTTCATTATAAACAATTCGGTTTTACTTTCCTGGTAGATGGCAAATTTGGTGGCTTTATTTACTCAGGCACCAATGCGCTGGCTATGCGTTATGGATTGTCTAAAGCAACATTGCCAGGCAGGGAAACCGGCATAGTAGGACAGGGTGTTTCATCAGCTGGTGGTGCAAACACAAAGGTTGTAGATGCACAGACGTACTATAACAATTTGTATAATTTTGCTGAACCATTTGTTTTCAGTTCCGATTTCATTAAACTGCGTTCAATCATTCTTGATTACTCTATTCCTTCAAAAGTATTTGGCAAAACGCCTTTTAAAGGAGCAACCATAGGAATAGTTGGAAGAAACCTTTGGACCATAATGAAGCATACGCCTATTATTGATCCGGAATCTGTTTATACCAACAATAACGCCCAGGGTCAGGAATTTGCGGGCCTGCCAGCTACAAGGACTATTGGTGTAAATCTTAACCTGAAATTCTAATTTCCAACGTCTAAACACAAAATTATGATTCGTAAAATAATAATAATTGCAGTATTGCTTTCTACGCTGGGAATGAGTTCCTGTACCAAAGACTTCGATACTATTAATATAGATCCTAATAATTCACCATCAGTTCCATTAAACTATCTTTTGACGCAGGCGCAATTGTATATCGGCGGCTCTGCCGGTGACCCTGGGTATTCCACCTGGAGAGCGAATCTTATTTATGCGCTTCCTGCCACCCAAATGTTTTCAACACTCGGTACATTTTATGCCGGCGATAAATACATATACCAGGCAGATTTAAGTGAAGCCTACTTTGTTACACAGTATCCAAATTCTGTAAAGGGGCTGGTAGATTTAATTTCTCAGGCAACAAAAGATCCGAAGAATATTAATCTGTTGTCTATTGCCCGTATTCAAAAGGCACTGCAGATGAGTCTTATTACAGACTTATATGGCAATGTGCCTTATTCAGAAGCCGGTCAGGGCTTTCTTACTACCAATTTTTCTCCCAAGTATGATGCACAGAAAGATATTTATGCAGATATGCTGAAAGAGTTAAGTGAAGCGGGTACCGCGTTAAGTGCTTCTGCAACTACACCTGGCACAGCAGATCTTGTGTATGGTGGAGATGTAACAAAATGGAAACATTTCGCCAATTCATTGATGTTAAGATTGGCTATGCGCATGCAGAAAGTGGATGCTGCAAATGCTCAAGTATGGGCCAAAAAAGCCCTGGATGGCGGTGTAATGGGAAGCAATGCCGAAACTTTTGCCATTAAATACGCCAATGATGGAGGTAACGCAACCATTAATTCAAATTCATTCAATCTTGGTCCAATTGAAGCGCCAACCAGAAACGAGGTGTTTAAAGGAAGTATCCAGTGGTCAAAAACGCTGATTGATATAATGAAAGCAAGGACCGATCCGCGTATC
>JBDSOC010000068.1:0-4256 GCA_039915085.1 Chitinophagaceae bacterium | reverse complement strand
GTTTGATGACAATGACTGGCAGGGTTTTGCACAGGCCATGATGCAGCCAATGAATACTACCAATATCCCGCCTGCTTTCTTCGATCATTTTTATTGGGAAAATATTGCCGCAAAAGCGTATCGTTTTATTTTGTGATCAAACAACACATTTTATTCTCCGGTTTGCACCCGGCTATTCATATCAGGCCCCTTTGGGCATATCTGAAATGGTATAAAATTCATATGCGAAAAATCAGACCTCAGGCTTCAACGCCCGCCCGATGGATTGCCAGAATAATTTGGCTGTATTATCCCAGGTAAATTTTTCTTTTTGCAGTTTACCCAGTTCCACAAGGCGGTTCCGTAATACATCGTCTTTAAACATCTTTTCCATTCCGTCTGCTATACTTTCAACGTTGAAAGGATCAACTAAAATAGCAGCCTCCCCTGCCACTTCAGGCATAGAAGTAGTGTTGGAACAAACAATGGGTACTTCACTTTGCATGGCTTCTACGATGGGTAAACCAAACCCTTCAAAAATGGGTACAAAGCTTAATGCAAAAGCACTTCCCAATACTTTTTTCAAATCATCTTCAGATAAACGGCCGGTAAAAATAATATCTTCTTTAAAAGGGCTGCTGTTAAAGGCTTCTTCTATTGTTGATTTACTCCACCAGATGGCGCCGGCCAGTAAAAGTTTATAATGGCAGTTGTTTTTTTGCCTGAATAATGTGTACGCTTCTATCAGTCTTTTTATATTCTTTCTTGGATGCATTGAGCCTACAAAAAAGAAATAAGGTTTGTCATCACTGAACCGCTGCCTGGTTGCTGTTTTCTCATTTGGGGTCAATGGAATAAAATTGCCATTGATACCACAGGAAACATTGTCAATTTTATCAGGGCTTACTTTATAAAATGAAGCAATATCCTGTTTACTGTATTCTGATATGGTTGCTACCCTGGTTGCCTTTCTGACAAAACGTTTAAAAAAAAATCTAAAATACAGCCGGTTCAGCAACTTGAGATCCAGTGGCTGGTGCTCAAAATTAATATCATAGATAACCGGCATTTGCCTGGTAGCAGAAAACAGGCTTAAAAAACCCTCCATAGAAACTAACAGGTCTGGCTTGTGTTTTCGTAGAAAAAACGGCAATACAAATTCCATGTACCATATATATAAAACCGGGTGACGTAAGGCAGGAAAGACCGGGTATTTAACTGCGTTGGAAAAATCAAAATAAGTTTCTGTAAAATTTTTATCGCACAGAATCATGAATTCAACTTCCGGATGATTCTTTATTACCCGTGAAATTGTATTAACGGTGAAATACCCGATTCCATCCAGTTGTTTGTTCCGTAATACCCAGCAATTGATCGCAATTTTCATTAAAACAGGTGTTTATGATTGACCGTTGCCAGTAAATTTCTTTACGCTGGTAAAAATATATATTCCGGATTTATTATCAAGCAATGCTGCCAGAAAGATGCGGACTTTTGACATGGGATGAAATGATTGACCGGGAATTAACAGGGCCCCATATTGCCTGCATTTGCCTATGTATTGTACAACAGTTGTGTTTCGCTGGCTGCGTGGTGTTTTCAGCAGCCGGTGAGACAGGCTCTCACAAAAATATAAAAGAAACTGTTTGCCATACCGGTCAAGTGAATGCGCAATTTTTTCATTTGCCTTTCTTAAATCAGCCAGGAAATATACATATTTACCAAAAGCTTCCTGGTAATCTTCCCCATTGGTAAGTTTTGAAGTGCTGTCGTGCAGGCGGTAAGAAAAAGCGGTAACAGCTGATGTAGCCTTGTAACCAATCAGTATCAATTTCACCCATAAAGTATAATCTGCAAAAATAAGCTTTGGAAAATCTGTTGCGATGCCGCCGGCTGCATCATAATCTTTGCTGCGCATCATATAACCCGTTCCCATACTATCAAGTGTCTGCGTGAATTCGCTGGCAAGAAATTCATCGGCATATTGTATTGCTGCCATTGGCTGGCAGGGACGAATTAAGTTGCTCTTACCATCAATGAAAATAAAATGTGCCTGGTATAAACTGGCATTGGGATGCTGCTGAATAAGCGCATGCATTGTTTCCAGGTAATGCGGATGAAGTATATCATCGTGGCCAATTAAAGTAATGAATTCATTTTTCTGCAAAGCAAGAATCCGCTTCCAGTTTTGTTCAATGGTCAATGATTCCGCAGATGGGTAAAATTCAATACGGCTATCATTCAATCCATTGATCCATTCAGCCGTTCCATCTGTACTGCAATTGTCCAGCACCTGCAGCGTAAAATCCCTATGGGTCTGTGACAATATACTTTGCACACATTCTTTTACATGGTTGCCCCCATTGCGTACCGGTAATATGATAGAATATTTTTTCATGTTGTTCCCCAGGCCAGCCAGGTCATTCTCTTTTTTTCTGCTATAGTAGCTGCTGTATATATGCTGGTCTGATTATCTGCTATCAAAAGGTTTTCCTGGTTATTTATCCAAAAAGTTGAACTGGATTTCCAATCCTGTTCCTTACAGGGTTTGCCGTTTTTATCCACTACCAGCGCAGAATACCCCATTTTTTTCAATTGTTCTGTGAAGCCTTTACGACCGCTTTCAAACTGGTAAGCAGCAAATTTTGATACAAAAGGTTTATGCTTCAATTCCAGGAATAATGTTCTTTTTATCATAAAGGCATTTGTTCTTATGTGTGGGTTGGGAAATGGCTTAAACAAAAACCGCCAGTACAATAAAGCCTTTACAAAAAGTTTATACTTGCGAAAGTTATAAGAGAATTCCTTGTCTTTCTCCCAACTGTAAACATTTTTTTGAAAAACAGATGAATAATAACTTTGATTAGAAGCAGAAGACCCTACAACGCCGGTCTTAGGATCTGTGAAATTGTCAATGTATAGTTTCAGCCAGTTATGGTGTAAAATGACTGAAAAACTATTCAATACCATTATAAAATCAGTATTTACTTTTTGTGCTGCGATAAAATAACATTCCAGATCCTGCCCGGTGGATATATTAAAACTGCTATAAGTAATACCGTTTTTTTTTACATAACCATGATAGATCGCTGTATCAGTGGCATTATTCACGCCATTAAAAACAAGCAACAGGGTATGCTTGCATCCGGAACTGAATTTTACGTAAGAATCAATAAACTGCCTGAACAGCTCAACACCATAAGGTAGCCATATAAGATGTATAACCGATATGCTGGTATCTTTTTCCATAGTTACTTTGCTATATACTATTTCTTTTTTGCAACAATTATATAATTTAAAGTAAGTATGTCATCAAAAAAACGCTTGTCAAGCCATATAACAAATTTATTATACAACACAACAAATTTCAGTCGTATGAATAAAAGTTTGATTAGACGTGAACGAAAAGTATTGAACCTTCTGGTAGAATATAATGTATTGAGTGCAATCTGGAATAAGGCCGCCCATTTACCTCCATTCGATTTTATCTTTATGATTTCAAGACCGTTTTTTTCAAATATATCTGCCAGGCCATATTTCGTAAACCTGAAAAAATCATATGGCTCTTCATGTAATTCCCAGCAAAATGGCGCGGTAAAAATAGCAAACCCATCTTTTTTTAATACCCTGCAGGCTTCTTTAAGCATTTCCTGATGATTGGCAACATGCTCAATAACCTGCGTAGAAAAGACAGTATCAAAATAGTCATTTTCAAAGCGTAAATCATCTGCCGGGCATAACAGATCCACAACATTGTCGCTGCTTTGTATTATGTCACAACCTGTATACCCGGTTACCAGTTCTTTAAAAAAACTAAAATAGGGTTTGTTACCACAGCCTATATCAAGTAGTTTTCCTTTGGCAAATGCGGAGGCAGCTGATTTAATATCTTCTGCTATAAAATAAGTGACAATATAATGCTGGTTTGCAGCTGATATATTTTGCAACGTCAATCGTTGCAAACCTGCTTCCCTTTCATTATTTCCCTTCATTTTTTTTCAGGTATTTACATTTGAACTCGTACCACTTCCAGTTTATATATCCCCAGGCTGTTTCGGTTCTTTTAATTTGTGCAACCTTTAAGCCATACAAAGCGGAATGTATCCTTGTCAGATAACCGGGGTGAGTAAGATGTGCAGTGTTTAATAATTCTGTATATTTTTCAACGACAGTCTGTCTTATATAAAGCAAAATATTCTGTTGATACCACCATTCTACTTTAGTATTGTTATAAATTTCCGGCCTGATACAATCAACAGGCATATAACCAAATTTTT
>JBDSOC010000041.1:0-11710 GCA_039915085.1 Chitinophagaceae bacterium | reverse complement strand
TCAATATCCAGGAATCCAATTTTTTCTATATTTTCTTTTTTATTTACTATCTGCACATTCATAATATATATAGTATACTCTTTTTTATATAAATCTATTATTATTATAACGGTGAATTAGTGGATATTAATTTTAGAAAACATTAGGTAGATACAACTAGTCCTACTTATCAACATCAATCCACAATTATCTAACAATAACAAAGCCGTACTGGTATTGTTTCTTGCAGGGTTATTAACTTCTGTTAATATAAAAAGGACCGTAAAACTATTTCAAAAAAAATACCTGTGTGGAACAATAATAAACCAGCCACTATCCACACAAATAATCACCCGGTACGTTTCTGAAAACTTTCCATCCAATTAGTAACAGCCTGTTCAATACCAGTATACCGGGTTACCAACATTAAAAACGCCTTTTCCACAGCTTGCATTTATTGGTTCCGGCAGCTGTTTATTCAGGTATAATTATACGCTGTTATTAAATATGATCCATATATAAAAGTCAAAACAGAATCATTTATACCCTCCTGGATAAAAAGACGCAAAAGTCACTGTTGAAGCAAGTTTCGGGCATCTTTCCACAATTTGTTCATATGCTAAATTACCCTATTTTTGCCATCCTGTTTTTAAAAAGGAAAACACACTTATTTATTATGTCAATTATCCAGAGAATTCGTGACAAAGCTGCCTGGTTCTTATTTATTGCTATTGGTGTTTCGCTGCTTGGCTTCCTGGTACAGGATGCTTTTGTTGGAAAGACCGGCAGGGGTTTATTTGGTGGCAGCACTACCACAGTAGGATCAGTGAATGGAAAAAAAATTGAAGTAACTGAATATGAGCAGAAGATAAAACAAATGGAGGATCAGTATCAGCAGATGGGTTATCCTATGAATGATATGATGCGCCAGAGTGTAAGAGAAAATGCGTGGAACCAGATTATAAGCGAAAATAATATCAGCGAAGAGGTAAGTAAGCTGGGCCTCAGCGTTACGCCAAAAGAACTGGACGATATGTTGTTTGGACCAAACGCTCCGGAAGAATTTAAAAAACAGTTTACCAATGAACAGGGTGTCTATGATGTAAATGCAGCAAAGAATGCCATTGCACAATTGCGCAAGCAGAAAACTACCATGGCAGATAACTTTAATAATGTATACCTGCCGGCATTGGTGAGTAACCGCCTGCATGAAAAATTTGTTTCACTGCTTAATAATACTTCTTATTACCCCAAATGGATGCTGGAGAAGCTGAACAGTGATAACAACAGCCTTGCCGCTGTTTCGTATGTACATGTGCCTTATAATACAGTAACAGACAGTACCATAAAAATAAGTGATGAAGATGTGACCGCATATGTGAATAACCATAAAGATGAATTTAAGCAGGAAGACAGCCGCGGTATTGCTTATGTTATTTTTGACGCTTCCCCTTCTGCCGCAGATACTGCCGCTTTAATAAATAACCTGGAACTGCTTAAAAAAGAAATGAAAACAACACCTGAAGCAGATATCCCTACCTTCCTGGCAAAGAATGCCAGCCAGATAAATTTTACAGATGCTTATGTTTCTAAAACGGCCATACAGGTTCCCAACAAAGATTCTATTATGGCGCTGTCAAAAGGTGGAGTTTTTGGCCCTTACCAGGATGCGAATAATTTAACCGTTGCAAAAAAATTAGACGAAAAGGTATTGCCGGATTCAGTAAAAGCAAGACATATATTAATAGCAACAGCCGACAGAAGTGGTCAGCCGCTTATGCCGGACAGTATTGCTGAAAAAAGAATGGATAGTATTAAACTGGCAATCGATCATGGAGCAAGATTCGACAGCCTGGTAATGAAATATTCTGATGATCAGGGCAGTAAAGCTGTGGGTGGCGATCTTGGATATTTTCCTTTGGGCAAAATGGTAAAAGAATTCAATGATTTTTGTTTTAGCGGAAAGAAAGGAGATAGAAAGGTTGTAAAAACACAATTTGGTTATCACCTGATTGAAATAGAAGATCAAAAGAATTTTAGCCCGGCATATAAAATTGCCTATTTATCAAAAACAATTACACCCAGCCAGGAAACAGATGAAAAAGCTTCTGGTTTGGCCAGCCAGTTTGCCAGTGAAAGCCGCAATGCAAAAGCCTTTGATGATAACGTTAAAAAAAGAAACTATAATAAAATGATTGCTTCAGATATAAAGCCAAATGATATGAATATTAATCCTTTGGGCAGCAGCCGTCAAATGGTTAAATGGATTTTTGAAGCGGACAGGGGGGATGTTTCTGAAATGTTTACGATTGATAATAAATATGTGGTAGCCACAGTAACTGAAATAAATAAAGAAGGTATTGCCAGTGCCGCCAGGGCAAGGCCGAATGTTGAATACATTATCCGCAACCAGAAGAAAGCGGAACAGATTAAAAAGAAAATCGGGACCCCCAGTACGCTTGAAGCAGTAGCTGCAGCTACCAATCAACCTGTTTTGAAAGCCGACAGCGTAGCTTTTTCGTCACCCTCATTCCCCAACGCAGGCCAGGAAGGAAAAGTAGGCGGCTATGCTTTTAATGCAGCAGCCAAAGGAAAAGTATCATTACCGATAGCCGGTAACGCAGGCGTATACACCATTCGTACCGAAAACGTGTATGCAAAATCAAACGATGGAGCGGGCCTGGATCAGCAAAAAGCCAGTATGATTCAAAACCAGAAATCCGCCTCCGGCAGGGGTGTAATAGAAGCAGCACTTAAAAAAGCCTCTGATATTAAAGACACAAGAAGTAAAATTTTCTAAAATAACGTTCATAGTAAAGTAAAAAGTCCCGGAAATATGCCGGGACTTTTTTTATTACAACAATTGCCCTCTCTGAAAGGTTATAAAGAACGAAAAGTGAATATGGTTTATAACCCAATTCCATATTAATTTTGTAATAACCGGTAACAGGTGCCGTAATAGATAAAACAGTTTGTATGAGTGATGTAATTGTAAATAAAGTGGCTGAAAGCGGCCTGCTGGAAATAGATCTTGAAAACTATTATCCTAAAGGGGAAGTGATCCTGTTTGATCTTAAAGATTACCTTTTTATGGGATTGATACTAAAAGAAAAAGATTTCAGGGAGGCATTAAAGCAAAAGGATTTTACGGAATATACAGATAAACTGGTGGCTGTAACCTGTACGGCCGATGCCATCATCCCGGTATGGGCCTATATGCTGGTGGCCAGCTACCTGCAACCTTTAGCAAAAGAACTGGTAATGGGCGATGAAGAGTTCTTACATAAAACCCTTTTTTTAAGGAACATTAATAATATTGATATAAGTAACTACGAGGATAAAAGAGTAGTGATAAAAGGCTGCGGCGATCTGGAGACAGGACCATTTGCCTACCTTGAAATAACCAGGCTGCTCCGGCCGGTGGCTAAAAGCATTATGTATGGCGAGCCCTGCAGCACCGTACCTGTTTTTAAAAAAACGGCCCTACCCGGGTAAATAGCAGAACAGGCAAACAAAAAGGTTACAGATAACAGTTAGTTTGTGCGATATTAATAAAGCACCGATACTTTTAATTTCCTGGCTCCGGCCAGTTTTTTTTTGCCTTAAATACCGGGAAATAAGTAACTTGAAAAATACTACAAATGGGGTATTGTGTTTTTTCGTATCCCAACCTATCTTAACAGACTATAACCCTTTGCAAGACTTCATCCGCCCCATGGAATAAACATCTTATTGCAGCATTAACTTTATTACACTTAAGCCAATTTATATAATGTTCTATTTTACAGAACTACCCGTAAGACGATAAGTACGCTGTAACCTGAATTTGCCGGAGCACCCCGGTAAATTCAGCCTGACAAACGGCAAAGTCAACAGGTAAAGATTATTTTTTAAGCCTGGTGGTACAATACCAGCATACCTCAAAAAAATTGCGTGCGTAATAATGGCAAAACATAAGGTATATATATCGTCTACTTACCGAGATTTAAAAGAACACCGCAAACAGGTTATTGAGTTTTTTGATAAAAAAACCATTAAAGAAAATTTTGATCTGTTGAGTATGGAAGGTTATGTGGCAGATGATATTGAACCAGCACTGGAATGTATCAATGACGTAAAAGATTGCGATATCTATATACTGATTTTAGCCAACCGGTATGGCTTTATTCCGCCAAAAGATAACCCGCAAGAAATATCCGTAACGGAAATAGAATACAATACGGCAGTGGCAGATCCGAAAAAAACAATACTTGCCTTTTTTGCAGACGATACCGATCCGCAGTTTGTCGCTGATAATGACGCAGATGAAGCGTTGCGCCTGAAAAAGAAAAACAAACTGGTTGCTTTTAAAACCCGCGTAAGGGAAGCAACCCTTACGCACCCCGAGCCTTTTGTTTCTTCTTACCACCTTACCCTGCAGATTGCAGAGTCTTTGATGCGCCGATCTTTTTTAGCCTATAAACTGGATGGCACCCGGGCGTATTGTTGTGACAGGGTTCCGCAGTTTTCGCGTTTTCTGCAGATGCGCACCAGCAATTCTTTTAAATCAATTATTATTTATGGAGATAGAAAAGAACTCGGCTTAAACCTGATAAACCGGTTTAATATTTTTACGCTTGACCTGCCCGAAGATGCTATTCAAAGTCAGCTGGTAAGTTTTGAAGATTTTCTTGTAAGCGAAGATTATACACAAAACCGCAACAGCCTGCTGGTATATATTTATGATAAATTTTTTCCCAACACAGCATTACAGGATATTTCTGTAAATACTTTTCTTACCGGGTTTAAAATACTTGAAACACCACTGGTATTTGTAATAAACTGTGATGCTTCTATGTTTGAAAACAACCAGCTGAATTTTATAAAGACGTTTGTGACTGAATTGTACAACGCCACACTTACACAAAGCCACACGCAGATTTATCTTTTTCTGAATATTGAAGACAATGCAAAGTCAGCAGCACTGGAAACGCAACTAAAAGAAATACAGCAACTCCCCGACCAGGGAAAATATTTATCAGTATTGCCGCGCCTGCAATCACTCAGTCCACAGCTTATAAAAACTTGGATCATTAATTATATAACGCCCAGTCCGGGCAGGGCAGAAGAACTGATGGACACGTGTTTTAATAATTTATGTACGCCCCTGAGTATGTTTGAAGCAGACAAAAAAATACATGCCCTGATAACAGAAATAAATAATAACAATGCTGATATTCTTAAAATAATCAATTAAACACACCGCTATGAACATTGAGCTTGATAAGATTTACCTGAATACAAACGCTATTGATTATGTGGCCGATGATGGGTTAATTAAAGCCGTGGAGATTGCCATTGCACTTGGTAAACCCCTGCTGGTAAGCGGAGAACCCGGTACAGGTAAAACAAAGCTGGCTGATTATGTAGCAATGCAACTGGCAACGCAGACAGACAATACAAAGTTTGCATTTTTAAAAACACCTTTCGTTTTCAATACAAAGTCTACATCTGTTTCAACCGATCTCTTTTATTTCTATGATGCGGTTAGTCATTTTCGCAGCCAGCATGCGGATACAACAACGGAGCAATTTATTGAACTGAAACCGATGGGCCTGGCCATAGCGCAAACCCATGGCCTGGGAAGCAACGATTTGCAGGGCATCAGTAAAATTGGTAATCTGTCTGCCGCTTACCTTGATGCAAAAGCGCGGAGCAGTGTAGTATTAATCGATGAAATCGATAAGGCACCCCGCGAGTTTCCCAACGACTTACTGAATGAAATGGAAAACTACCGTTTTGATATAAAAGAAATCAACCAGTCTGTCAGCCGCTGCAGCAGTGATTGCCGCATATTGGTAATCATGACCAGTAATTCAGAAAAAAACCTGCCCAATGCATTTTTAAGACGCTGCATTTTTTATCATATCGGTTTTCCCGATAAAGACAAGTTGTTGCTGATTGCAAAAAAAAGACTGATGATTGAAAATGGCGAATACGATGCGCTTCTTGAAAAAGCAATTGATGAATTTAATGTTATCCGCAACCGTGCTATGAATAAAAAACCATCCACCTCAGAATTCCTTGACTGGGTGAATCTTTTGAAGCATTACAATCTTCTAAACAACAACAGTTTTGCACCTGATAATAAAGACCCGCTTTATGAAGCAACCAAAAGCACACTCATTAAAAATTACGAAGACCAGCTTATTGTAAAAAATAAAGCCGCTTTGTAATCACCAGGCTGCAGATGGATAAAGAAAAGCAAATAAAAGACGGTACTGATAAAACAACCCTGCACCTGCCGATGGGGCAGTTGTTTTATTTGCTGTACAGTAATGGCTTCAGGGTTAAGCCAGACGATTATATTGAAATGCTTAAAATCACCGAGCGTTTCGGATCAAAGAATATTGATGAAACCGCAAAATGGATTTGCCCCATTATTGCTACCAGTGAAATTGAACAGGCAAAGTTTTATAATATTATTGAGCAGTATAAAAAAATTACCACCGCACAGACCAATGAAGATTACAGTAAAAAGAGATTGATCCCGCGCCGTATTAAAATCGCTATAGCAGTAGCGCTTGCGGCGTTGCTGTTATTGATTGTTTATTTATCGCGCCCTCCAAAGGTGTATTTACTGGAAGAAAAGAATAAAGAAAGATCTGTTGAAAAAGGTGTTCCATTATTATTTGATGCATCTAATCTTTTGCAGGATCGCCCGGGAGACAGTTCCATTATACAATTTGCCTGGCAGTTTGAAGACAGCAGCAACCAGGAAGGATTAAAAGTGACGCATGTTTTTAATAAACCAGGAGACTACCTGGTAAAAAGACGGTTCGCTTCAAAAAGTTTGCAATTATCTAAAAAATCAGATTCACTGCTTGTTCATGTTTGCAAAGATTTACCAAAGCTGCACATTAGAATTCCGGAAGGCACCATCGCTGCACAACAGGACATTAATATTACTGCAGATGTGGAAGCAGATTCCGGAACCATTTCTTATTACCAATGGAAAATTAATGATTCTACTTTTTTAAGCCGTAAACCGCTTGTAGAAAATGCCTCTTTTTCAAAAAAAGGTGATTATTCCATAAGCTGCACGGCAGTGGTTGGCGAAGCTAATTCTCCCTGTTCGGTAACTGATAATGAAACTATTCATGTAGAGGATAACGGTCTTCATTATACTGCAGGTTTTTCTGCCAGCAGGGCGGGGTCATACGCAGGCAGAACTAAATTAAAATGGTGGGTAACATGGATTTTATTATTACCTGCTGCCGCCGCCTTGCTATACAGTGTGTTAAAAAGAAGACCCAAATCATCAACAGTTCATCAAAACAAACAGGCGCAGGCTTCATTAACCAAAGGACCTTTTGATATTCCTTTTGAACAAAATGATATAAAACTCATACAACAGGAAAGAGAACTCCGGAGAACACTGATACAAATGCGGTACAAGGCAGAGGAGGAAACACTGGTATTAAGTGTGCCGGGAACCATCAGCTCTATTATACGTTCCGGCGGAAGTCCGCAACTGGTATTCGCACCGCTTACACAACAACAGCAATACCTTGTACTGATAGACAGGTCAAACCCAAAAAGTTTGCTGACAAAACTTTTTGGATACCTGGCCAGAATTATAGCAGATGATGGAATACCGGTAAACATTTTTTACTACGATAAAAATTTTGTTTGCTATAATGATAAATTTCCCGGCGGGCTTACACTGCAGCGGCTTGCAGAAACAGACAGCACAGCTACACTTATTATTATGGGCAGGGCGCAGGAACTGGTATACAGTGCTTACCCGCTTATTGAAGAAAAATTTCTGAGAGAATTAAACCGCTGGCAGCACAAGGCTATTATTACCCCTACGCCGGTAAAAGACTGGGCGGTAAAAGAAAAAATTTTGCAGGAATATATAATACTGGTGCCGGCAGATGTAATGTCGCTTCAAAAAATAATTCCTGCGCTGAGAGAAAAAATAAAACCGCGTACCAGTGTTTTTGAAATAACGGAGACCAGGCAATATTCTTTGCGCGATACAGATTTCCGCGAAGTAAATGAATTGAAAGAGTACCTGGACAATGATGAAACATTGTTTCAATGGCTTTGTGCTGTATGTATTTATCCGAGACTGAAATGGGAAGTATTAATTGAAATTGGCAAAGCTATTCTTGATAAATACGGGGAGCCGGAAAAATTGAATTACAGCAACCTGCTTAAACTATGCCGCATATCCTGGATGCAGCAGGGGGTGTTTCCACAAACAACCAGGCTGGAGCTGTTAAAACAACTGACAATAGATAATGAATTATGCGCGCGGGAGAAATTGCTGCGGATGCTCAATTATTCAACCAGTATATATGGTGAGAATGGACATTTTTTTGAGGAAGAAAAGAAGCGCCAGCAATTGACCAACCAGTTTATTTTACATGCTAATAACAGTATTCATTATAGTCAGTATGCAGACAGCCGCGAAGGGTTTAAAAAAATATGGAAAAAGGACGCCATACTGGATATGCCGGTTAAAAAATACCTTGATAAAAAAAGTAATGATGGCTGGCAAACTCCTGTAAACAATGGAAATGAATCTGTAGGATTATCGGCATACTTTGACCTGCATGAAATAACATTGAATAAAAAGCTAAGATTAAAAAGAGGGCTGGCTGCTGGCGCAGCTATATTGTTATTTGGTTTGTGGACTTACATCGGCTATGGAGGTGGCGCAGAAAAACTTGCACCGCTGGTAACCCTTAACCAGGATATTGGAAAGCAAATTATACCCATAAGCATTAAAGTAGTAAAAGATTTCGGCGCCTGCGGCGACTCCCTGAAAAATAATTTTGACAAAGTAGATGGGTATGTAGAAATTAACAATGACCGGGTGCCGCTGAGCTATGATCAAAAAACGGCTACCGCTTCTTTTGATTTGCTCTATGGAAATATGGCAGCAGGCAAAGCCAGCATAATGCTGTCATGGGATAGTAATAAATCAGTAACAGCGGCACTGGCTTTCACAAACCAGTTATTGCCTGATTCTATTACGATTGGTTGTGTGGGAAGCAGCAGTAATTCTAAAGTACCATTGCAAATAAGGTATAATGATACCAGTGGTTACAGGGATATTGAAAGTTCGCTTGGCGATGCACTGTTCCGGTACAAAATTGTTTCTGCGCTGCAGGTAGATTTTACAGATTCATCGCGCATTGTATATTACGAACCCAATCAAAAATCACGGGCCGATTCTGTTGTACAAATTATTAAAGATGCGCTGGGTATTGATGTTAAAACGGAATTTGTAAGTGAAATCAGAACTCCCCCGGCTGTTCCGATTTTATTTTTAAATACAGGGATATATGAGAATGCTAATAACGAGGCGGCTAATAATAAAGAGTCAGCAAATTATTATCATGCTATGGGCGACGAGGCTTTTCAAAGAAAAGCTTACCTGGAAGCCATCCAGTCATATAAACGCGCTATTGCAATGAACCCCAAAGATGCACTGGCTTATTACCAGAGTGGCGTTGCTTATGAAATGCTGGGTGATGCCTATTCTTCAAAAGCCATTGAAGAATATAATTTTGCGATTGATTTAAATCCAACAGATGGGCTTTTCTGGTACAGGAGAGCAAGCGTTAAATATGGTATAAAAAGATATGCAGATGCTATAAAGGACTATAATAAAGTAATAACCCTGAATTCCGATGATACCAAAACGCAATACGCCTACGCTATTTATTTCCGCGGTAAATCGTATTATTTTTTAAAGAAACTCAGCAGTGCTTGTATAGATTTTAAAAAAGCTGGCGATATGGGTGTGAAAGCAGGAAAGCAGGATTATGGTGCTTATTGTAACATTAATAATGTAATTGTAAAACCCGATTGCAACAGGATCTTTAATTCTTTAAAAGAAGCGTTGAGCGTTGACGCTGCTATGGTCTGCAAACTTGATCTTTCAAAAGAATATATCACTGCATTTCCAAAACAAGTATTTGGCTTTAAAAATCTTACACAAATTAACCTGGGTAGCCTGGCATTGCCGCAAAGCGAAATTGATAAATTACAGAAAGCTTTGCCTGCCTGCAAAATCATCTACGCGCCACAGAAAAATCAAACGGAAACAGATTTTGGGTATATTCAATTGGATGAATATGGGTATACCGATGCCGCGGGTCAGCAAGTAATGGAAAAGGTTAGCCGCTTACTTAAAGCACAGCCAGGTGGCAAAATCAGGTTGACAGCTTTTTATACTACCGGCGAAGAACAAAAAGCGCTGACAGGCTATATGAATACCATTGTAAACATGTTTGCAAAAATTGGCGTCAATCCAAAAACACAGATTGAACAACAGGTCAGCAGGGACCAGAATGTAAGACAGCAACAACAGAATGCACAATTATCCACCGGTAAGAAAATGAATATACGGGTTACAGGAATTAATATCAATGAAAACCAAAACGCAGCAAAGAAATCATAATAATAAAATGTATTGATTGCACCATATCTAAAAGACTGAAAAAACTTATCATGAAAATTAATAAACTTGTTATCAGGGGAGAAAAACAAACCAACCTGGCTGTTGCCGATCCTGCAGCCGCATTAACATTGAAAGAAACGTATGTTATTGGCGCTTCTACCAGGGGCGGAGAAGTAAAAGAGCAAAAAATAAAACTGGAGGAAAATGAGCTGGTGGAATTTGTTTTTGAAGACAATACCGTCTGGCTTAGTTCCGATGAAACGATCCAGGATCTTTTTCCTGAGGCAGTTGCCATAAAAAAACGTGGCGGCAGCGGTGAGTTTGAAATACCCTCTTTTATTCAATCAACCGGTGAAACAAGGGGCCTGGCAAGCGATGCGGCGTTGAAACTGCTGAATATATTCACAAAAAAAGCAGTGCAAAAAGGTGTAAAAGCACTTGCGGCTGATTTAGAAAAAAAACAACTTGAAAATAAAAGCGGTTTGTTCAGGCTCGATCCCAATTTTCAGTTTCAAACAGATATTGCTGCCAGCAGTAATAAACCCTTCCTGCTCTTTCTGCATGGAACAGCGTCTTCTTCCAGCGGATCTTTTGGCGAATTGACCGGAACCGAATTGTGGAAATACATTCACCAATTTTATGGTCAGAATGTACTGGCATTTCAGCATGAAACACTTACCAAAAGCCCGCTGAATAATGTGCTGGAACTGATAAACCAGTTGCCGTCTAATGCGGCACTTCATATTATTAGTCATTCCAGGGGTGGATTGCTGGGCGATATTCTTTCCCGTTTTTGTATAGACAATGAAAACAATGCAGGGTTTTCAGCAGATGAAATTAATTACCTGAAAAAAGAAAAACGGCTGGATGACATAAAAAATATCAACGCTATAAATGCGGCCATAAAGAATAAAAATATCGTTGTACAAAAATTTGTACGGGTTGCCTGCCCTGCAAATGGTACTACACTTGCTTCAGATCGGATGGATCATTTCTTCAATATCAGTTTCAATCTTATTGGCCTAGCATGTGGTTCAGTTACCAATCCCATTTACATCGCATTTAAAAACCTGCTGGCTGCTGTAATAGATGCTAAAGATGATGTGGAAGTATTGCCAGGTTTAGAAGCCATGAACCCGGATTCAGCATTTATTAAAGTGCTGAACTATCCCAAACCGCAGGCGCCTATTGACAGCCCGTTAATGGTAATATCTGGCAACAGCCAGCTGAATCTTAGTTTCAAAGCACTGGCGGTAATTGCGGGTAAATTAT
>JBDSOC010000295.1:0-16084 GCA_039915085.1 Chitinophagaceae bacterium | reverse complement strand
ACATGCCATATCACCAGACACCTATGCGCGGCGGATTGCGCTGGCTGGATTTGCAGTGCATGAAAAAATACGATAAAGGATTTAAAGATATTACAGCGCAACAACAAATTGAAATGGTTGATTTGATAGCTTATCCTGAAAGGGCTAAAGGCAAGGCTGATTTAACGCAGGGTGTTGCTTTTTTTAATAAAATGCGCGACTTAACAGTTACCGGTTTTTATACAAGTAAAATAGGTGTTAAAGATATTGGCTATGTTGGCAATACCCCCAACCAATGGAAAGGTGTGCCCGATGAAGTGCTGAAACAATATGGACTTGCATACACAGAAAAAGAAATGAAGGAATGCGTTACATTCAGCTAATACTCCTAAGAATAGAATTATTCACATAAAGCGCAAAGGCCTTATAAAAATCTGCATCTTTATTGAAGACATCCTTTGCGGCATAGCCGGTAATCCTGATAAAGAATATTCCAATAAAAAAACCGCTGACTATCAGCGGTTTTTTTATTCATACTACTAATTGTAAAATTAGTAAGGTAATTTTTTCTGACCCAGGTTCAATGCTATATTATGCTGGTTAACCATATCATTCATCACGTTTACTGTTTCATCAAGGTATAAATCATTGCGCAGGCTTTTCAACCATGCTTTAAAACGATCATCTTTATCTTTATCATTTGCATATTTGGTACTGTCTTCCTGCAGCGCAGATACCGTTAATTCTTTGGGCAACTTGTTTAAGGTTTCCAGTTGTTTGTAGGTAGCGCTTACTTTTTTCTTTTCATCGCGGAACTTTTCAATATTCAAAGAATAGACCTTGTCATTTTCTTTGGCCAGCCATTCTGTATTTGTTTTAATCAGGTTAAAAGCCGGATTAAGACTTACCCTTGCCTGGCTTGAAGACCGGATATTATTTGGATCGAAACTGTATTTCCAGGGTGAATAATCTGCTTTTTGTATTTCATCCCACGGCAATGCATCGGGATCATCTTTTTCACGAAGTTTAGAATATTCATAAAAATCAGGCAATACAATGTCTGATGCAACGCCCTTTAGCTGTGTTGAGCCCCCGTTTATACGGTAAAATTTCTGCAGGGTCAGTTTAATTGTTCCAAGGTCACTGTTGGTAGACATAAAACCCTGGGTTTTATCTAAACCAATATTGCGTTGTACAGTTCCTTTGCCATATGTAGAAGTACTGCCTATAATAAGACCGCGCTTGTAATCCTGGATGGCGGCAGCAAAGATTTCAGAAGCAGATGCACTGAATTCATTTACCATTACTGCAAGCGGTCCATCATACAAAACAGTTTTATCCCTGTCACGTAATACGCTTGGTTTACCATCCCTGTCCCTAACCTGTACAACGGGACCTTCATCAACAAACAGGCCTACCATTTTAACTACATCATACAGGGAACCACCCCCGTTGTTGCGCAGGTCCAATATTATACCGTCTACTTTTTGCTCTTTCAGACGGGTAATTTCTTTGGCCACATCATCGGCGCAACGGCGTCCTTTCGGGTCATCAAAATCTGCATAAAATTCCGGAAGATAGATAAAGCCAATTTTAGCTTTGCCATTGGTAACAACAGAACTCCTTGCAAAAGTTTCGTCCTGTACAATTTCATCACGTATCAGCTTCACAACTTTTATAACGCCATCAGCTTTGCGCAATGTCAATCTTACCTCTGTCCCTTTTTTGCCACGTATTATTTTTACAGCGTCCTGCACATAGTACCCGGCTAATTCCACAGGTTCTTCTTCCCCCTGGCCTACTTTCAATACAATATCACCAACGGCTATCTCGCCACTTTTATTAGCGGGGCTGCCAGTTAGTATTGTGTTTACTTTAATATTTCCATCATCATATAACAGGGAAGCGCCAATACCATAAAACTTACCGCTCATTTCCTCGTCAAAAGATCTTTTCTCCAGCGGAGGAAAATAATCGGTATGCGGATCCATCGTTTGCGTGATGGTATTTACATACCTGCTGAACAGCTCACTCTCCGTTAATTTTATTTTGTAATTATCAAATGTTCTGTCCATTGCTTTTAAGACGCGCTGGCGGGCATCCTTCTCCATATCTTCATTACTCTTCACCACAGTGCCCTGCTTGCCTTTGTTTTTTTCCTGGGCATCCTGCATGTCTACATACCTGTCCAACACAAGATATTTTAACCGCTGGTGCCAGAAATTTTTTCTTTCCGCTTCATTGGCAGGATAATCTCGTTTCTCAGCATCGCCTATAAATGTTTCATCTTTGGAAAAATCAAAAGGCTGGGCAAGTATTTCCCTGTATAATTTCTCTATTTCAGGCAGCCTTTTTTTAAATAATTCTGATGCTGCAGGAACAAAGTTCACCGGGCCGCCCAGAATTTCATCATCAACCTTTGTTTCGTATTTTTTTAATTCCGTAATATCTGCCTGGAGGAAAATACTTTTATCCTGATCTACAGCAGCAATGTATTTTTTAAATACTTCTTTTGAGAACTTATCATTAATGTCTTTGGGACTGTAATGGATCTCGGTAAGCATTTCTCCAACATTATGAAGTATTTTTTCATAACGGGTGGGAGGATTGTCGTTACCTGTCTTACCTGTTCCTAAACTGCGAAAAGCAATAAATACACCTGCTACCAATACAGTCAGCAGTACGGGCAAACTTCTTCTACTAAACATAAATTGAATTATTTTTTGCATTAACCCAAAAATAACGATAAAAAGGCCGGGTTGTTGCCCCATGAAGGTATAATTAACAGGCAGTTGACCATTAATTTACATGAGCGGGGGAAGATGTTAAAAAATTAACCCGGAACAATTTGTTCCGGGTTGAGGCGGGTAACTGATGGGTTTCGAACCCACGACCCTCAGAACCACAATCTGATGCTCTAACCAACTGAGCTACAGCTACCGTTTGGGCGGCAAAAATAAAGGAAAATGCGGTTCATTCAAAAAACAATTAGCTGCCTATTTACTGTTTCTTTGCAACTGATAAAAAAAATTTTACATGGACTGTTGGCTGTTTTTTACACCTTTTATAGCGGCAGCATTGGGTTGGTTATTTGTGGCAATGGCACTGAAAATACTTTTTCACCCGTTATCCCCAAAAAAAATCATCGGAATAACTTTTCGGGGTATTATCCCGGGAAAACAGCATGAATTTGCGGAGAAAATTGGTCAGTTCAGCGCTGCGTTATTATCCATTAAAGAGTTAGAAGAAAAAATAACACACCCGGATAATGTAAAAAAAATAATGCCCCAGGCGGAAGCGCATATAGATAATTTTTTACGCGTAAAACTGGTAAAGTCAATGCCGGTAGTTGGAATGTTTGTTGGTGATAAAACAATTAATAACCTTAAATCGCTTTTTGTAACTGAACTGGAGCAGCTTTTTCCCGAAATAATGAAAAATTATATAGAAAGGCTGCAGGAAGATTTCAATGTTGAACAAATGGTTACGGAAAAAATTGCATCTATTTCCCCCCTTATAATTGAAACCGCCCTTCTTAAGATGATGAAAAAAGAACTCCGGCTTATAAAGTTAGCAGGAGCTTTGCTGGGATTTATTATCGGCTGGATACAGTTGGTCTTCTTATTAATGCTAAGGCAATAGATTTATTCATACACTTATTTTACCGTTCATCAAAGCTGCATTAACCGGTTTTGTTGATCCGCAGGTAAATACCAAATCGGGCGTCTAAAGAATTTATCTGCGGGCATAACCGAAAATCAGCAAATTCAATAATAAATATTTTCAATTCAATACAATTACATGAGAACATTTTCGATTTTACTTCTTTTTGTTTCCTCCTTTTTTTCGGTGACAGCACAATTCCCTGGTGGTGGTGGCAGAGGTGGAAGAGGAGCAGGTGGCGCCAATGCAACCATTGGCCATTTTTATGGAAAACTGGTGGATGCAAAAACCAACAAAGGTCTGGATGCTGCTTCGGTACAACTCTTTCAGGCAAAATTTGATACGGCCACCAAACAAAGAAAAGATACCATGGTAGGCGGGATGCTCACAAGAGCCAATGGCGAATTTAGCATTGAAAATTTGCCCATATTCGGCAGTTATACCCTCAAACTATCTGCTATAGGATATAAACCTGTTGAACAAAAAATCGCCTTTAGCCTTAAACCACCTCAACAAGATGGCCAGGGCAATACAGATGTCAGCCAGGCACTGGCCGGTGTAGATAAAGATTTGGGGAATATAAAATTGCAGGCAGATGCAAAGCTGCTGGAGAATGTAACGGTAACAGCTTCCAAACCATTATTTCAGATGGGCGTGGACAGAAAGATTTTTAATGTAGATAAAAGCCTGGTAAGTGTGGGACAAAGCGCACAGGAGCTAATGAAAAATATTCCTTCTATAAATGTTGATATAGACGGAAATGTAACACTGCGCAATGCAGCACCTACCATATTTGTTGATGGAAGGCCCACTACACTTACATTGGATCAGATACCAGCCGACGCCATTGAAAGCGTTGAAATAATTACCAACCCGTCAGCGAAATTTGATGCTTCAGGTGGTACCGCGGGTATACTAAACATTGTATTAAAAAAGAACCGTAAGACCGGGTATAATGGTAATTTAAGAACAGGTATAGACAGCCGTGGAAAATTCAATGGTGGCGGCGATATTAATATACGCCAGCAGAAAGTAAATTTCTTTGCAAGTGTAAATTATAACCAGCGCAAGTCAATTGCAAACAGTACTATTTTCAGTGAAAACCTGACTACACCCCTTACTGATATTAACCAGGCTTCAAGAACGGTGTCAAATGGCAGTTTTGCTTTTGGAAGACTGGGGATGGACTACCTGATGGATAACCGCAACACATTTACTATTTCAGGCGTTATTGTAAGAGGTAACTTTAAAAACAGCGACAACCTGGACTTTGATTCATTAAGCAACGGATCCATTTTTACAAAGGGTAACCAGGTTACCAATACCGAAGCCACATTCCGGAACTTTGGCGGTTCACTGAGTTATAAGCACAATTTCGCAAAAGCAGGTAAAGAAATCACTTCCGATATTAATTATAACAGCAGCACAAATGATAATAATGGATTGTACAATATCCAGTTGTATGATCAGAACAATGTTTCCAAAGGGCAGCCATATTTACGTCAGACAATTGGGGACGGAAGAAATAAATTTTTTACTGCGCAACTTGATTACAGCAATCCTATTTCAGAAAAATCAAAAGTAGAAATGGGTGGCCGCGCGGCCATAAGGGATAACACCAGTATAAGCAACAATTCTATTTATGATTATACATCAGGCCTTTTTGTTCCCAATATATCGTTAAGCAGTAATTATAAATTTACAGACAGGGTATTTGCAGCTTATACAACTTATTCCGGAAAGGTTAAAACATTTAGCTACCAGCTTGGATTAAGAGGAGAGAGTTCTGATTACACAGGAACGAAATTTGCTGCAAAAGATTCTACTTTTAAAACCAGTTATCCTATCAGCCTTTTTCCAAGTTTGTTTCTTACAAAAGAACTTGGCAATAAACAGGATTTTCAGATCAATTACTCAAGGAGAATTAACCGCCCTAATTTTTTTCAGCTAATTCCATATAAAGACATTACCAATCCACAATATCCTACTGTTGGTAATCCCGGTTTAAAACCTGAGTTTACCAATTCATTTGAAATGTCTTACCAGAAGACATTTCCTAAAAACTACAGCATACTTGCTTCGGTTTATTTTAAACATACAACAGACCTGATAACGCGCTACCAGTTTAAAGATGTGATATCAGATAAAATTGCCGACAGTGCCACATTCACTTCTTACCAGAATGCCAACAGCAGTACTTCATATGGATTGGAAATAACAGGGCATACTCCTTTTGCCAAGTGGTGGGATATGACAACCAATGTGAATTTTTACAATGCTACAATAAATGCTGCCAATATAACCAATGCCGGAGGCACCAGCCAACGCCTGAGTTATTTTGCCAAATGGAACAACAACTTTAAACTTCCGAAAAATTTCAGTATTCAGTTATCCGGAGACTACCAGAGTAAATCTGTATTACCACAAAGCAGTGGCGGTGGTGGCCGTGGCGGCGGAGGAGGTGGTGGCATGTTTGGCGGAGGTCCCCAACCTTCTGCGCAAGGTTATGTAAATGCCAATTATGGTTTTGATTTTGCCATCAGGAAAGATTTTCTTAAAACCAAAACAGCTTCTCTTACTTTAAGTGTGAATGATATTCTTAAAACCAGGAAGTATAGTTATTATTCTTACTCCACTATTGTTACACAGAATTATGAGCGAATCAGGGATCAGCAGATTTTTCGCCTGAATTTCAGTTACCGTTTTGGTAAAATAGATGTGTCATTGTTTAAACGAAAGAATACAAAAGCCGGGCTTGAAGGCATCCAGGACGCGCAACAACAATAATAGCCATATGCTGCATACAAAGAGGCTCTCTTACTGATAGACAGCCTCTTTTTTATATGTTGAAGCCAGCCCAGGCCGGCAAAATGAAAGCGCAGCAAGCATTCACCATTATCTTTTTTATTGAGTTTCTTAGTCTATACTGCAAACTTTGTCAGCATGCGGCAAATGAAAATCTTTTAGCCAGCCAACTGTCTTTAACAGGTATCATCCAGTTATTTTCTAATTCTCCTTTTGTTTGCACCAGGTTATTGAAGTAGACAGTATCTGGCAAAATAAAATTATTGTTTATAGCGTATTGTACCTGGGGCAGGGGCAATACCTGAATAGTATCCTTAATTATAAAAGCAAGTAACTGCCTGTCGAACAGGGTTACAGACAAAAGTGTTTCTATTTCTTTTATAAGCCTTACTGAGCTGTCTGTACTGCAACCGCTTACACCTGTAGCAGACTCATCGGCCATTAAAACAATAAAACGCCCAAAAAACAAATTAGCGTATCCTTTTACAGGCGTGCCATGAGATTGCCAGTTATATGTAAACTTCTCCAGTAAATCTTCAATCTGAATTGCTTCGCTTAAAGAGAATAAGCGGTTGCCCTGGTAAATCCAGACTCTTGAATCTGCCGCAAATTCCCCGGGTAATAAGTGACGGTAATCTGTATTGCTCATACTGCAAAATTAGTGCAGAAACCGCAATAAAGATTAACTCGGGAAACAAGAGAAAAAGGTTGTATTATTTCTATGGCTGCCCTACTATTTACTATTGTTTTCTTTCAATTTCAATCAATTGCGTCTTGTCTTTAGCTGCTGTCATCCACTTACCGGCGCTGATTTCCGCCAGTTCAGTTTTTGTAAGAACCATTTGCCTGGTTGCATCAAATTGTTTTAGTATAGCATCATTGGGAATGGTTCCAATCATCCTGCTTCTGTAAAAATGAACATCCTGATTACCGGTATGTATAACTTTAAGATAAAAAACTGATACGCCATCTTCAGGTGTGTCCTGCTGTATTTTATAGATATCTCCCACCCTGGGGTGGGTAGAATAATTTGTTACAGATTCTTTCCTTTGCTGTTTTACATAGTAAAGGTACACAGGAGTAAATGCACAAACGGACAAAATGATTATCCATCCGGTCTTTCTGCTAATAATTTTTGTATCGTATATCAAAGTATAATTTTACAGAGAGAAAACTCCTCCGGATAAAAAACGGCCAATGTATTTATTGCATACTGGCGGCAATCAGCTCCGCCACATCCATCACCTGCACTTCATTTTCCTTCTCTTTATTTTTTACACCATCGGTGAGCATGGTATTGCAGAAAGGACAAGCAGAAGCTATTACCGTTGCGCCCGTATCTATGGCCTCACTGGCCCTTTCAAAATTAATGCGGTTAGTGCCTTTCTCTTCTTCTTTAAACATTTGCGCACCACCAGCTCCGCAACAAAGACCGGTTGTACGGCAACGTTTCATTTCTACCAGCTCTGCATCCAGAAGTTCCAGCACTTTACGCGGTGCTTCATAAATATTATTGGCCCTTCCCAGGTAACAGCTATCATGATAAGTAATGCGCTTTCCTTTAAAAGAACCGCCTTCTTTTAATTTTATTTTTCCAGCTTCAATTAATTGTTGTAAAAATACAGTGTGGTGTATCACTTCATAATTACCACCAAGCGCTTTGTATTCATTTTTTATAGTATTAAAGCAATGCGGGCAGGCAGTGACTATTTTTTTGATACCATAATTATTAAGTACCTGTATATTCTGGTAAGCCATCATCTGGAACATGAATTCATTACCGGCGCGGCGTACGGGATCGCCGGTACACATTTCTTCTTTTCCAAGTATGGCGTATTTAATGCCTGTTTTTTCAAGTATTAATGCAAAAGCTTTGGTAATCTTTTGCGCACGCTGGTCAAAGCTTCCGGCACATCCTACCCAAAACAAAACTTCCGGCGTTTCACCATTGGCAAATAATGCCGCCATTGCAGGTACTTCCATCGTGATAAAAATTTCAGTAAATCTAAAGCAAATGCTGCATATGGGTCAGAACTTTTTAGCTTTATAGTTGTAACTTAAGTCAGAATTAAACCGCTTATGACAATAGATAAAAAGATGTTGCTGATACGCAACTATGATTTATGGAACCATATTTCTGATGAGGAATACGTGGAGCTGAACTTTGTTCATAACTATATAGAAGCGAAAAAAGGGGCTTATATTTATTTTGAAGCATTTAATCACAATAAATTATATTTTATTAAAGAAGGGTATATACGCATTGGGTATATTGATGAAGAAGGCAATGAAGTAATTAAAGAAATAATACAGCAGGGCGAATTGTTTGGCCAGTTTACACTCGAAAAAAATAACCTGAATGGCGAATTTGCCCAGGCCTATAAAGCAGATGTTAGCCTTTGCGCATTTAATATAGAAGATTTTGAAAAATTACTTAAGCGCAAACCGGAGATAGCCCTTAAATACACCCGGCAGGTAGGCAATAAACTACGTAACGTGCAAAACCGGCTGGTAAACCTCCTGAATAAAGATGTAAGAGCCCGGTTACTAAATTTTTTCTGGCAATTAGTGCAATTAAATATTGGTGATGACACAACTGAAGGTTTTTGCATACCCAATTATCTTACCCACGAAGATATTGCCCACCTGGTAGGTTCCAGCAGGCAAACCATTACTACCATGATAAACGAACTTGCTACGGAGAACCTGATCACGTATAACAGGCAGCAAATATGCTTCCCTGATGTTAAAAAAATACAAAAGCTGGTAAATGTCAGTTAAGTGACAGCACACCGGGCAACAGCTTTTTACTTTTGCCCTGTAACAATAAATATTTCAGCAATATGAAACATATAGTACTGTTTTTTGCACTCGGCTTACTGGTCACTGGTATACATGCACAGGATCAAAGCGGCCTTCGTAAAAAACAATTTAACCTTAATGATGGTATAGCTATCAGCGGTTATGATCCCGTAACATATTTTACCCTTAATAAACCGGTAAAAGGCAATAAAGAAAATGCGGTTGCGTATGAAGGAGTGACTTATTATTTTTCTTCTGCGGCCAATAAAGAAGAATTTAAAAAGAATCCCGGAAAATATGAGCCTGAGTATGGTGGCTGGTGCTCTTATGCTATGGGTGCCAAAGGAGAGAAGGTGGAAGTAGATCCTAAAACCTTCAAAATAGTAAACGGAAAACTGAATCTCTTTTACAATAAATTTTTCAACAATACACTTACAGACTGGAACAAAGATGAGGCTAACCTGAAGAAAAAGGCGGATGCCAGCTGGACGAAAATTTATCACTAATTATATAAATTACACGTACCAGGCGAATTCATATGATGCTGTCTTCAATAATTCTATCATAAAAAACTGCCATGAAAATTCAATTTATTTTTAGCTGGATACTCCGGTTGATTGCGGCGTACATTATGCTGCAGACATTGTATTTTAAGTTTACTGCACACCCTCAATCGGTGGCCTTATTTACACAATTGGGTATGGAACCGTGGGGCCGTATAGGAACAGGTGTTTTTGAACTGATAGCGTCTATACTTATCCTTTATCCACGAACAACCGGCTGGGGGGCCGCATTAGGTACGGGATTAATGGCAGGTGCTATGTTCTTTCATATTACCAAACTGGGGCTAAAGTTTGACGGGGATTATGGTTTATTTACAATGGCAGTTATTGCATTTATTTGTTGCGCTGTATTATTAATTATTTACCGTAAACAGATTTTAGGTGTGTTAAAACCCGGCAGACCGGGATCAGCATTAAAAGTTTAATAACTTGGAAATTATTTTTCTTTAACATAGATTGGCGGATTATTTGAAACTGTTACGGAAACATAATACCATGATAAGATTTATTACACTGCTATTCATCAGTTTTTTGATTTTGGGATCAACGCATGGCCAGCAGTACCAGCCTGTGGATAATAAATCTTCCGTAAAATTTACCATTAAGAATTTTAGCATCAATACCGGTGGCGATTTCAAAGGATTGGAAGGTGATATAGAATTTGATAAAGCCAACCCTGAGAAAGCAATTTTTAATATAAGCGTTGATGCTACCACGGTGAACACAGGTAATGACTCAAGAGATGGACACCTCCGGAAAGATGAGTATTTTGATGTAACAAAATACCCCAGGATCAGCTTCAAATCAGAGAAAGTGACAGGTAAGGGAGACCACTTTTCTGTATCCGGGCAGCTTACCATAAAAGGAACTACGAAAAGCATTTTAATACCTTTTAAGACAGAACTCAAAGATGATGGTTATTTATTTGAAGGCAGTTTCCAGCTAAACCGCCGCGATTTTAAAGTTGGCGGAAACAGCATGGTCCTGGGCGATAATGTCACCATATCATTATCAGTTTTTGCGAAAAAGAAATGACACGCTGTATACAAAATAAGACTAAACTGGGTTGCTGTATTTTGTGAGCCAGGCCGGGTTACTAAACCGCTTTTTCACCTAACTTAGCTGATAATTTTTTTGCCGGACATATACCGGAAAGAATCCAATGCCTTTTATATACCGTATTTATTAAGACCTTAACGCTCCCTTTATATGCACCTGCAAAAAGCAATACAACATGTATTTGTTCAGTTAACAGCTTCATTGGAGTTGCTGAGTGACAGCCAATACGTACATGCAAGCAAAATTCTTTCCAATGCGACCATTGGGCAGCATGTAAGGCATATTATTGAAATGTTTATCTGCCTGGAAGATGGGTATACGGCTGGTGTGATTAATTATGAAAACAGGAAAAGGGATATTTTAATAGAAACACAAAAAGAAGTTGCTGATACACATCTCAGGAAAATTTGCGAAGGGTTGAATAAAGAAAATAAATCGCTCGTTCTTCAAGCTGCCTATAATGAAGATACCGATGAACTCATTGATTTTGATACCAACTATTACAGGGAAATTGCCTACAACCTGGAGCATACCATCCATCATATGGCACTCATAAAAGTAGGTATCCGTGAAGTTTCTGATATGGAAATACCCGATGGTTTTGGTGTTGCTTCTTCTACTATTAAGTTTCGTAAGGAATGTGCATAGTAACATATATTCCGCTGGACAAAACAGTTTTCATTACCCACAATCGGGATGAAAAAAGCAGTCGTACAAAAGCTATTATTCCCAAAGAATATATTATCAATGGCTATACCATTTTGTTTCCCCGCGACAGTGCCGCAGGTGGTTCATGGATTGCCATTAATAAAAATGGCGCTGCAGCGGTTTTGCTAAACGGAGGTTTTACAAAACATGTACACCGGCCACCATACAAAAAGAGCAGGGGATTGGCGTTTTTAGATATTATTGCAGCCAATGATTTATTTCTTTCTTATAATAAAGTTGATTTAGCCGGTATAGAGCCTTTTACTGTTATTCTCTGGAGTAATTATATTTTGTATGAATGCCGGTGGGATGGGAAACAAAAACATATTAATAAACCTGATGCCGGCAAGCCCCATACATGGTCCTCGGTTACCCTTTATGGTGAGGAAGTTATTGCCAGGAGAAATGAATGGTTTGATAAATGGCTGCAACTGCATCCCAGGCCTTCTATGGAAAATATCATACAATTTCATTTATCTGCCGGTGACGGAGACAAACAGAATGATTTGCGTATGAATCGTAATGACGATATGCTGACCGTGAGTATAACGGCTATGGAGATCAGCGAAAGTAAATCAATTATGCAATACCTGGACCTGCAGGATAATACGCGTTCTGTACAGGAATTCAATTTTACCAAAGCAGCAGCCATACAATAATGAACTGGTTACAGCGTACGCTTCACCGCCCCTTTTTTATCAGGCTCTTCAATTGGGAATACTGGTCTTTTAATGCCGTGTATGGCTGGATAATGCCCATATGGATTTTGCTGGCCATAAGAGCGAGATCATTTTTCTTTTTTTCTGCATCAAATCCTTCTATTGAATACGGGGGCTTCTTAATGGAATCAAAGAAAAAGATATATGACATTATTCCCACGGAATATTATCCAGGAACCATATATTTCTTAACCGGAACACCTGCTGAAACTGTACTAAAAGAATTGCAGTTACATGATTTTAAATATCCGTTAATTGGAAAACCGGATGTGGGCGGGCAGGGACGTGGTGTAAAAAAATTGTACAATGAATCAGAGTTGGTTGCCTATGCAAACATTTCTCCGCTTGATTACCTGGTGCAGGAATTTGCAACCCAACCCAACGAAGCAGGCGTATTTTATTACCGCTATCCGGATGAAGAACAGGGACATGTATCGGGAATTGTAAGGAAAGAATTGCTGAGTGTAAAAGGCGATGGCAGATCAACTATACATGAATTGCTTATGCTTGACAAACGATTTATTTTGCAATTAACTGTATTGGAGAAATTATATGGCGATGGCTTAAAAGAAATATTGCCATTGGATGAAATAAAAGAACTGGTACCCTATGGCAATCATGCACGAGGAGCAAAATTTCTGGATGACTCTCACCTGGCAGATGAAGTATTTACAAAAACGATGGATGCGATTTGCAAACAGGTGAACGGATTTTATTATGGGCGGCTTGATATTCGTTACAATACATGGGAGGAATTACGTGCCGGAAAAAATTTCTCTGTAATAGAATTGAATGGCGCAGGCTCTGAACCTACGCATATGTACGATCCAAAGCATAGCCTTTTTTTTGCATGGAAAGAAATTATCCGGCACTGGATCATTCTATGGAGCATCAGCCGCATCAATCATAAAAAAGGCATACCTTATCTTTCTCAAAAACAAGGTATGCAGATGATGAGAGACAATAATGTATTCGAAAAAAAACTGGAACAGTTATATGTTTAGCCTGCTTACCATTTTTTTTACAGGTATGCTCATCAGTTTTCTTGGCTCCCTTCCGCTTGGCAGCCTGAATGTTTCAGCAATGCAGATAGCCATTACAGAAAACATTAAAAAAGCGGTATATTTTTCATTGGGCGTTGCCCTGGTAGAGATTTTATATGTGCGTCTTTCTTTAACAGGTATTGATTGGGTGATAGCCCACCAGCAATTATTTTATATACTTGAATGGATAACCGTATTTCTTTTTGTCATTCTTGGGATAAGCAGTTTTTGGGCAGCAGGAAAAAAAAATACGGCAACAAAGAATATTTTACTCAACAATACAATGAACCGTTTTTGGCTGGGTTTCACAATGAGCGCAATTAACCCTGTTCAAATACCTTTTTGGTTTATCTGGAGTGCCTATTTATTCAGCAATAAAATTCTCTTGCCGGTACCGTCATACTTTAATGTTTATATAGCTGGCATTGGCACGGGTACATTAACGGGACTTGCCATTTTTATTTTTGCCGGACGCTGGCTGTTGGTTAAACTGCAAGCAAGTCAACGCATCATCAATATCATTGTAGGTATTGTTTTTATTATTTCTGCAGCTATACAGTTATACCGGGTTTTATACAAACCACTTGATAAACAATTAAAAATCAAAGTGGCGCGGGTTATATTTTCCTGTCCGGCAAACAGGGCAACTACTATACAATTGCAGGAGCAGAAAACATTATTATATTCTGTTTAACAATCCTCTTTCTCTTTAACAAATCTTTGGCGTAATCCTTGCATAAACGCCTGCAACCAACCGTTTGTATCATACCCCCGTAATCTTATTCAGCAGATCGTCTCCCTGAAAAATCCACTAATCCTTTTTTACTGATTACTCAATCTATTACACAAAAAAAATCTATGCGAAAATTATTTTTGCTCAGTGTTTTTATTCCGTCATTCATGCATGCTCAGAATCTTCATGTAGATCTGTTTGGAGGGTTCAGCAATTACCAGGGAGATTTACAGGAGAAACATTTTACCACACAACAGGCCAAAGGTGCAGTTGGACTTGGTTTACGCTATGATCTCAGCAATCATTTTTCAGTACGCACCAACTTTACTTATGCTGCGGTGGGAGCAGATGATAAATATAACAGGCAGGCAGATCTACGCGCAAGAAATTTAAGTTTCCATTCAAAAATTACTGAAGGTAACCTGTTGCTGGATTACAATATCCTCAACCTGAATTATCATAAACTTACACCGTATATATTTGGTGGTGTCGCGGTATTCCATTTCAACCCTTATGCTTATGACAGCGTAGGTAATAAGATTTATTTAAAACCGCTGAGCACAGAAGGCGAGGGGCTGGCATCTTATCCCGATCGCGCAGCATATCATCTTACTCAATTTGCTATTCCTTTTGGTGCGGGTGTACGCTGGAGGTTTACAGATAACATAACGTTGAGTTATGAAATTGGATTAAGAAAAACATTTACTGATTACCTGGATGATGTGAGTACAAGCTATGCAGATCAAACCATTCTGGCCGCTGCAAAAGGTTCGAAGGCAGTTGAAATGGCATGGCGCGGTGATGAATTAAAGAATGGCAGTACCTATCCTGCAGAAGGTACGATAAGAGGTGGTCCGAAATTTAAAGACTGGTACTATTTTTCAGGTTTAACTATCAGTATCGGTATTGGAAAGAGAAAAGGATTTCATGGATCCGATAAAGGAAGAACTGATTGCCCGAAACCAGTAATGTAATAACAGATTTTAATCCAGCCCTTCTCTATATTAATTTTTTACTGTAAACAATTTATCTGTTTACAAATAAAAGCCACCCCGTAAGGTGGCTTTTCTGATATAATCCTGTCTTTGATTCTATTTCTTCGCTGGTTATTTCCTATTCTTTGCTGCTATGAGTATCTGGGTGGTGATGTATTTGCCTTTCATGATTAATTATTTTTATAGATTAATGACTTTATTTGTTGGATAGATGCAAATGATAGTTCGAATTTATTTTCTGTTCTTTGCTGCTATCAGTATCTGGGTGGTGATGTATTTGCCTTTCATAAAAAATGTTTTAAAAGTGTATTAATTATTTTTTCTCTTTTTTTATTGCTCATCTGCTACAATAAATAAGACGCAGGTTTATAAACCAGGTTACAGGTTTTAAAACTTTTTTGAAGATTTTTTTAATGGCGGTGCATCCAGTGAATTACAATTTATTAAGCCTGTCTTGCCGCAAGCATTTTTAAAGTTTTTTTTGAGGCAGAATGCAGTCACCGGGGGCTTGTTGGATGAGACTGCGAATTTCTTGCGTAGTATCTCTTTTTATAAGAGAATCTTCTAAATAGTGGTTAAGACAAACATTACTTAGTTAACCCTCAAAAAGTCTGAAATCCTTGCTGGCAGTTTTTATTCTTCCATATTGTATTCAAAAAAAATACTTGCTTTTATACTATAGTTGCGAAGTCTTGCAAAATCATCTTTTCTAATTTACCTTTTGGTACTTTTTTTATTGAAAAAAAGTACCGCAAAAAAGCCAGTCGAAATCCCCGCCTGAATGACCAGTCGGGCAGGGAAAACAGCCCGATTTCGACATAGTTCCCTGATTAGGCTTCAGTACTACTGTGACTTCAGCTGCGCCAATCCGACCTTTTGAGGGACGATTACTTAGCCACATCAATTCTCACTTTTTTGTTCTTTATCTTCTCGTTTTTAACCAGTTGCAGGGTGTTGCTTGCTTTGGACTTGCGGATTGCAACAAAAGAGAAAAAATCTTTTACTTCTATCAGCC
>JBDSOC010000065.1:0-26656 GCA_039915085.1 Chitinophagaceae bacterium | reverse complement strand
TTCGGTCAGATGAGGACATCAGACCGCGATCAAAATATTTCGGTCAGATGAGGGCATCAGACCGGGATACTGGTTGCTGTCTTTCCCCTCAGTTTTTCTCATCACTTCTTCATTTATTTTCAGTCCTTCGGTTTCTGCCAGTTTTTTTATATAAATGATTGTTTCTTTAAAGATGGCCGGGTTTACTTTCAACACTGCCTTTACAGTTATCTTCTCTTCTGCAAAATTGTTGTCTATAAAAAGGCTATTGCCATCAAAATTACCGGCGCTTGCACTAAAATTGATTTCTTTAGCGGTTAGCGGCAGCCAATGGCCGTTGCTTAGTTTTCCATCTACATTAATATAATTGTAGGTGCCTTTTTTAAGGCTGTCTGTATAGAGATGAAAATAGATGCTATCAACCTTTTGGGCTTTTGTACTGAATGCAGCTGCCAGTAAAAAAGCAATAAGTAAAATTGATTTCATTCGCCTTGTTTTATAACTGCTATGACTTGAAAATTGTATTAAAAGCAGGATTGGATAAAAGGATTAACATTTTGTTTGGTTAACCCTGTGTATCATACCTGGATTTTGCGGTAATGTTTTTTTGTTTAAGCTTGTATATTTTATCTGTGTATAATTTTTCGTATTTACCGCATGCTTCTTTAATTTTTAAGCTTTCAAATAACCTGGCTGATAAAAAATAGTAATCCAGTAAAGGCATCCAGTGGATATCATTTTTTTCTAAAAGTGGTTCTATAGCTACGTGTACTTTTTTAGCCTGGTTCAGATTGTCTGATTTGATCCAAAGATTTATCAATTGATTGCTTATTGTAAGTATGCGGAATGTATCAGCTTCAGGTTTCCAGTAATAAAGTGCCTGGATGGCAAAATAGATGGCAGAATCAAGTATTGACTCAAATTCGTATACTCTTGACAAATCAAACTGAGATACCGCTATGCCATAGGCCCTTCCTTTTACGCCAAAAAGAACAGCAGCTTTGTAAATTTCTTTTTTCCCTTCATTATAATGGCCAAGGTGTCCTAACAAAAAACCTTTGTATTTCAGAAGATTTGCTTCATTAACTGAATCTTTTAAAGCAACATAAATTATTATCGCTTTTTCTGTTTGTTCAAACGCTTTCCTGTAATCATTTTGCATTTCATCAAACTCAAACCCCTTATTTTGGAAGTAACGGGCATCAGCCGCTAATTCTCTTTTTTCAATATCAGTAATAACATGTTGTTTAGCCTTTTCCAGGAGATCATTCGTTCTTATACTAACAGAATCAATTGCCCCCTGCCCGTTGCTGTGCAGGGAAATAAGTATTATAAGAATTGTAATATAAAACTTCATACAGCTTCTGTAATAATACAACCAAAGTGTCCGGCATTAATTTTCAACAGAAATATACACATCTACTTCTGCGTCATTCCAATCTTTGCTTCTTTCATCATACACTTCAAAATCTACCTGGTAAGTCCTGTTAAAATCAGTTGCCCAAATATCTCTCCAGGCTTTAATGACACAATCAGGCATTTTTCCTTTTGCGCTGATCTTTTCATACTGCCCCGCAGGAATGATTAAATGCGTAAGTCCTTTCGGAACAGCAGTATCCTTTTTCACTTTGCATCCAACAAAATAAGAAAAAGGTTTTGTGCTGTCACCGTCATATTGATAGTACACGCCATAAATTTCATCGTTTAGCTTATTGGTAATTGCAGCGGCATATTTTCCATCTTCAAATTCATGCCATAAATTTTTACAATCAATACCTGACTGGCCATTTGTATTGATCGTTTTTGTTTTTAGTGACAGGCCAATCAAATGAATTTCGTTTACAGATGTTTTACTCATACAAATAAAATTTAAACCTGGATTACTGGTGCCGGATAATTACAGATATTGATACAGGCGGCATACAAACCAGTTGTCAGCAATCAACCAGTCAGCCGATCAACACATCACTGGTACAATCTTACATAATCTATTTCCATACGCTGCGGCCATATATCCTGCGCAATGCCTTTTGCACCGCCCCAATCACCACCAACGGCAAGGTTTAAAAGCAAATACATTTTATTGTTGAAAGGCCATGCATCATAACTGTGTTCACTGGCAAACCGGAAATATATATTGCCATCAACAGAAATTTTTATACTGTCTGCGTTCCATTCCAAACCATACACATGAAATTTTTCGGAACAGTCTTTCACAACCACGGTATCTGTTTTCTGTGTATGAATAACGTGGTTGTATTTTTTACAATGAATAGAACCATGTATGTATCCCTGGTGAAATCCCACATGTTCCATAATGTCAATTTCACCATCATCGGGCCAGCCTAAGGAGTCTTTAGAAGCCAGGGTCCAGATGGCGGGCCATGTGCCGGTTCCTTTTGGCAGGCGGGCTCTTACTTCCATCTTTCCATATTGCCAGTCGCCTTTTCCCCTTGAAATTAATCTTGCTGAAGTGTAATCATTATTTTGCCATTTCTCTTTCCGGGCTTCTATAACAAGATTGCCGTTTTCCACGCGGGCATTTTCTTCTCTTTTGCTGGTATAAAATTCCAGTTCATGGTTGCCCCAACCGTTGCCACCTGTATCGTAACTCCATTTAGTACTGTCTGGCAGGCCTTTATAATTGAATTCATCTGCCCATACCAGTCTCATTGCTTTCTGCGGCTGGCCGACAAAGGAAGAAGCACATGCGGCGATTATAAGCAACATTACAAGGGATATGCTCAGCCAGGTATCCTTTTTCATACAGATTAATATTTATAATAGAATTTGGTCAACCCAAGTTAGCATTAATTCAATTTGAAGCATTATTAAAGGCTGGAATACAAAGAAAAAACTTACAGCAGTTAGTATCTAATAAAATATTTTTTGCTATCAGCTGGTAAATACTATTTTTGCGGCATTATTATGAAACAGGTTACACATACACATCATCATACAAACTTACCAACCCGGTAAGCCAAAGGTGTTTGTGTGCAGGTATAAAAACATTGAAGGGCTTACGTAAGTAGGCCCTTTTTCTGTCTGAACCACGATTAAAAGTATACCGCAATGAAGAAGTTGAGCGAAAGGCGGGGTTAATTTTTTTGTAGAAAATACAATTATGGTTGAACTAAAAGCACTGATCAATCTTGAAAACGTCCACCTTGCGCAAGCAAAAAATTATCCCAAAGCGTATAACATAGAGGTTGGTTTATTATTAAACTTTGGATTAATAAGTAGGCAGTTTAAAAGATTGAAATCAGAAATTTAAAGATCCATTACTTCCTGCTAATCCTTAAAAATCTTATAAATCATGGTTCAGACAATTCAGACTAATAAAATCCGTATTGCAGTTCAGAAATCAGGCCGCCTGTATGAAGATTCAGTTAAGCTGTTAAAGGAATGCGGTATTGATTTGCGAAATGTAAAAGACCGGCTAAAAACAGAAAGTGATAATTTTCCGCTGGAAGTATTTTTTCTGCGCGATGACGATATTCCGCAGTATGTAGAAGACGGTGTTGCCGATATTGGCATTGTGGGTGAAAATGTATTGTTTGAGAAGAATAAAAAAACCGAAGTAGTGGAAGAATTGGGTTTTGGTAAATGCCGTCTTTCCATTGCCGTACCACGCAGCCAGCAATACGATGGGGTAGCTACACTAAAAGGAAAGCGTATTGCCACCAGTTATCCATTTTTGGTAAACAGTTACCTGAAACAACACAATGTAGAAGCAGACATACACGAGATTAGTGGCTCTGTTGAAATAGCTCCGGGTATAGGCCTGGCCGATGTGGTAGCTGACCTGGTAAGCAGTGGGTCTACTTTATTTATGAACGGTTTAAAAGAAGTAGAAACCATATTGCAATCGCAGGCTGTACTGATAAAAAATAGCCAGCTGGGCAAGGCGCAATTGGATCTGCTGGAAAAATTATTATTCCGCATACGTTCGGTAAAAAAAGCAAAAAGAAATAAATATATTTTACTGAATTCACCCAATGAAAAAATAAAAGAAATTATAGCCTTATTGCCGGGCATGAAAAGCCCTACAGTATTGCCGTTGGCAGAAAGCGGCTGGAGCAGTGTACACAGCGTACTGAATGAAGATGAGTTCTGGGATAAGATTGAACAACTAAAAGCAGCTGGTGCACAGGGTATACTGGTGATACCGATTGAGAACATGATTGTCTGAGCCCACCGGCCCTCTGGAGGGGAGCATTGGACTCATTTAAATAATCATGTTAAAGAAGTAATTTGTGATATACCCTGGCATTAATCGCATCAAAGAAAATAATAATCCCGGGGGATGGTATTAATATAGATAAAAAACAGATTTAATAAAACCTGAAGGCTGACATTAATACAATGCAAACATTTAAACAACCAAACAGAAGCGAATGGAAAAAATTACTGGCGCGGCCGGTAATTGATGCTGCTGCATTGGAACAAAAAGTAAAGACAATTCTCAACGAAGTAAAAACAGGTGGCGATGCTTCTGTGAAATTTTTCACCAAACAATTTGATGGCATTGCATTGGATGATATGCTGGTGAGCGAAGCGGAAATAAATGATGCAGAAAAAGAATTATCCATTGAATTGAAGCAGGCTATACAACAGGCGGCAAATAATATTAGACGTTTCCATGAAAAACAAGTGAGCGAAGTTGAAGTAATAGAGACCATGCCGGGGGTTCAATGCTGGCGCAAAAGCGTAGGTATTGAAAAAGTTGGACTATACATCCCTGGCGGAACGGCACCATTGTTCTCTACGCTGTTAATGTTATCTATACCAGCAAAAATTGCCGGGTGTAAAGAAATTATTTTGTGTACGCCCCCCTCAAATATGGCCTCGTTTCCGGGAACGGATACAGGTGGCGGAAAGATTCATCCTGCTATTTTGTTTGCGGCAAAAACCGTAGGAGTTACAAAAATTTTTAAAGCGGGTGGTGTGCAGGCTATAGCTGCCATGGCTTATGGCACACAAACGATACCCCGGGTGTATAAAATTTTTGGTCCGGGTAACCAATACGTAACCTGTGCCAAACAGCTCATACAAAAAGATGGAATTGCTATTGATATGCCTGCTGGTCCCAGCGAAGTGGCTGTGTATGCAGATGATACCGCCAATCCGGCATTTGTAGCGGCAGATCTTTTATCGCAAGCGGAACACGGTATAGACAGCCAGGTTGTGTTAATAGTAAGCCGTGAGTCGATTGCAGTCAGCGTAGAGAAAGAAATTGAAAAACAACTGGCCCGGTTACCACGTAAAGAAATAGCAGCAAAAGCACTGGAAAACAGTAAAATAATTGTTGTAAAAGATGAAGCCGAAGCAATAGATGTGTTAAATGAATATGCTGCAGAACATGTAATACTAAGCTGCGCAAATGCTGATTTGGTTGCAGAGAAAATAATTAATGCAGGTTCTGTATTCCTGGGTAATTATTCGCCGGAAAGTGTGGGTGATTATGCCAGTGGTACCAATCATACCCTTCCTACCAATGGTTATGCAAAAGCATACAGTGGTGTAAGCGTGGATAGTTTTGTTAAAAAAATTACTTATCAAAAATTAACGGAACAAGGACTAAAAAATATTGGAAAAACGGTGGAGGTAATGGCAGCTGCAGAGGGTTTGGAAGCGCATAAAAACGCTGTAAGTATACGGTTGAAGGGGTGAATTAAGAATGAAGAATTAATTTGTGACAATGCAGGGTACTGTTTTGTTGGCTGGTTACCGGCAGGCCTGGATATGAACAGCCCGTGTTGCAACCCCGGGAAAATAAAGCGGATTCATATTCAACTTGGTAAGGGTGTAATAACGGGCAACGCCATTTAGTAATTAGTGAAAAGATCCCAAAAGATTGTCAGTACAAGGGAGTGACACAATAATTTTCAATAGAATTACAAAGCTGGTAACACAAATAAAAATGAGTTTCGATATCAATAATCTTTTAAGAAAAAACATTCAAAACCTGGTTCCTTATTCATCTGCACGCGATGAATTTAAAGGAGAGGCTTCTGTTTTTTTAGATGCCAATGAAAATAGTCTCGGGTCTCCGCTAGCCAAGTGGTATAACCGCTATCCGGATCCGTTGCAATGGAAAGTCAAAGAAAAATTATCGGCCATAAAAGGCATACCGCCGCAGCATATTTTTATTGGCAATGGCAGTGATGAGTGTATTGATATTTTATACCGGGCTTTTTGTAACCCGGGTAAAGACAATATTATTATTTGCCCGCCTACCTATGGTATGTATGAAGTAAGCGCCCATATCAACGACGTGGAAGTGCGGAAGGCAAAATTGCTGGATAATTTTCAACTGGATTTAATACACCTTGAAACGTTGGTTGATACAAACACCAAAATCATCTGGTTATGCTCACCCAATAATCCCACCGGCAATGCATTAAACCGGGAAGATGTGGAAACCGTGTTGAACAATTTCCACGGGTTAGTGGTAATAGATGAGGCGTATGTTAACTTTAGCCGCCACCGGTCTTTCATTCCTGAATTGCAGGAATACCCCAATCTGGTAGTTATGCAGACATTAAGTAAAGCCTGGGGACTTGCAGGTCTTAGGCTGGGTATGGCTTTTGCAAGTGAAGCTATCATTGAAGTGTACAATAAAGTTAAACCACCGTATAATATCAGCCAGGCAACGCAGGAATTGGTTTTAAAAGCACTGGAAGAAGTGGAACAGGTAAACGATATGATTAAACTGATTGTACAAATGCGCAAAGATTTGACAATTGCGTTAACAAAATTACCGGTGGTGCAAAAAGTACATGACAGTGATGCCAATTTTTTGCTGGTAAAAGTGTCTGATGCAAGAGCAGTCTATAACCACCTGCTTGAAAAAGGAATTGTGGTGCGCGACAGGAGCAGGGTTGTATTATGCGAAGACTGCCTGCGCATAACCGTGGGTACGGAAAAAGAAAATAAAGATTTAATCAAAAACCTGGAAAGCTTCATAGGGAATCAGGTAATTTTAAATTTATAAAACCACCTTATATGCATCGTTTAAAATCTATTTTTATTCTTTTTAATTGCATGTTTTTGTTAACGCTTGCGGCTTGCGCAGGTGATACAACAAAACTTAAAAATCCTTTATCACCAACTGATGCTCCAGCCATTACATTACCCGCTGGTTTTAATCAGGTGAAAGTTGTTAGCAGTTTGGGACGTGCAAGGCATATTGTTGTTGCAGCCAGTGGAGACATATTTGTTAAGCTCGATAAATTAAAAGATGGCAAAGGTATTTACCGCCTGCACGATAGCAATGGTGATGGTGTAGCAGATCAGACAACTGGTTTTGGAAATTATATTGGAACCGGCATTACTATAAAGAATGGCTACTTATATGCTTCTTCCAATACAGCGGTTTACCGTTATAAAATGGATGAAAAAACCGGTAAAGTGGATGAAGCATCAGAGCAAAAAATAATAACTGGTTTGTGGGATAAGCACCAACACGAAGGAAAATCTATTACACTGGACAATGAAGGCAATATTTATGTAAACATAGGCGCCCCTTCCAATGCCTGCCAGTTGCAGGACAGAACAAAGGGCTCCCCCGGACAGGATCCTTGCCCGATACTCGATTCAGCAGGTGGCATCTGGCAGTTTAAAGCAGATAAACTAAACCAAACTTACGGTGATGGTGTACGTTATGCCACCGGTCTGCGCAATGTGGTTGGCCTGGACTGGAATAATGAAGTGAATGATTTATACGTAATGCAGCATGGACGGGATATGTTGTTTCAATTTTATCCTGAAATGTTCGATCAGAAAGCGGGCGCAGAAAATCCGGCAGAAGAAATGTTTCGTATTAAAAAAGGCTCGGATTGCGGTTGGCCTTACTGCTATTTTGATAATGATAAAAAAGCAAAATTACTCAACCCTGAGTATGGTGGCGACAGAACTAAAGTGGGCCGTTGCGAAGACAAAACAAAATCAATCGTTCAGTTTCCGGGTCATCTTGCACCCAATGGTTTGTTGTTTTATACCGGTTCAAAGTTTCCTTCTAAATATAAGAATGGGGCATTCATCGCTTTCCATGGTTCATGGAACCGCAACCCTGAACCACAGGCAGGTTATTTTGTAGTGTTTGTACCTTTCAAAGACGGTATGCCCTCCGGCAAATGGGAAGTATTTGCGGATGGATTTGCAGGTGCCAATATCAACAGGGCTACTTACAGGCCCTGTGGTTTAGCGCAGGATAAAGATGGTTCTTTGTATGTATCAGATGACAACAATGGAACTGTGTGGAAAATTTCTTATACGGGTAAATAATATTTTGTACCAGGCCCATAGTAATACTATGTAGCATTGTTGCGTCGCACTCTTGTACAGTAAAAATTGACTGAACGCTTTTATATGAGAATCACTATTATATGCAGCATTGTTTTTTTCGTTGTATTTAATTCATTTCAGACAAAGCCAGCGCCAGGCCTTAGAGCATCTGTTGACAGGGGTCAGAAAGTATATGCAGGCACCTGTATGGCCTGTCACCAGCCAGATGGTTTGGGTGTGCAGCGCATGAACCCGCCATTGGTAAAAACCAAATGGGTACTGGGCGATAAAAAGGCATTGGCAAAAATTGTACTCAATGGTTTAAAAGGGGGAGAGATAGAAATTGACGGAGATGATTTTCATAACCCTATGCCGCCGCAGGCGGCACAACTGAGCGATCAGCAGATAGCTGATGCATTAACCTATGTTAGAAATAGTTTTGGAAATAAGGCAAGCGCGGTTTCTGTTGCAGATGTAAAAGCAGCAAGAAGCACAGCTGCGGCAGTTACAAAAGCACCCGCAACAAAAACCCCGGTTAAAAAAGCACCTGTAAAACACTAAATGAAAAGAGTATTATTTATTGATCGCGATGGAACGCTTATTGATGAAGCGCCACCTACTTACCAGTTAGATTCATTTGACAAACTGACTTTTTATCCAAATATGTTTGAATACATGGGCCGCATAGCCCGTGAATTTGATTATGAGCTGGTGATGGTTACCAACCAGGACGGGTTGGGTACGGCTGCATTTCCGGAAGATACATTCTGGCCTTTGCATAACCTTGTTATGAAAAGCCTGGAAGGTGAAGGTATTCATTTTACCAAAGTGCACATAGATCGTACTTACCCAAAAGACAATGCGCCTACACGCAAGCCGGGTATTGGTATGCTGACAGATTATTTGAACAATGATAAATATGATATTGAGAATTCCTATGTCATTGGCGATCGTATTACGGATATTCAGCTGGCAAAAAATTTGGGCTGTCGTGGTATCTGGTTAAACAATGATCCTGATCTCGGCGCAGGAGAAATTGCAGATAAAGCAGCGCTGCTTCACAAAGACGGTACCATTGCTTTGGAAACAACGCTATGGGCGGAGATTTATGAATACCTGCGCCTTGGTTTGCGCCAGGTAGTGCATGAAAGAAATACCAATGAAACGCAGATAAAAATTGATTTAAATATAGATGGCAGGGGTAAAGCCAATATAATAACGGGGCTTGGTTTTTTTGATCACATGCTGGAGCAGATAGCCCGGCATGGAAAGATGGATCTCACTGTCCGGGCCAATGGAGATTTACACATAGATGAACACCATACCATAGAAGATACGGGTATTGCATTGGGAGAAGCATTTGCAAAAGCGTTGGCTGATAAACGTGGTATGGAGCGTTATGGTTTTGCGTTGCCTATGGATGAGGCCGATGCAAAAGTACTGATAGATTTTGGCGGCCGCAACTGGATAGTCTGGAATGCATCATTTAAAAGAGAAAGAATAGGTGAGGTGCCAACAGAAATGTTTTTTCATTTCTTTAAATCTTTTTCTGATGCGGCTAAATGTAATTTAAATATAGAATGTCATGGAGACAATGAGCATCATAAAATTGAAGCCATCTTCAAGGCATTTGCGAAAGCTATACGCATGGCGGTAAAGCGTGATCCGCTGAGTAATTATTTACCAAGTACCAAGGGCATTTTGTAGGCTGAAAAATTCTTTTGTATAAACTGCTTAATGCCATAATTTACCATGGAATAAAAAGAGGTAATTCACGGTAAAAAATAAGTCTCTCTAAACTTCGTAAAAAATATAATGTGCCGTTGTGGTAAAAAACTCACGCAAGTACATCGCTGTATTCAGGATGTTTTTTAAAAACTGCTCTTGCATAGGAGCAAAGCGGTGTTATTTTCATTTTTTGGGTGCGTGCATAGTCAATTGCAGTTGTTACCAATTGAAGCCCCACACCTTTGCCGCTGAGCGCATCATCTACTTCCGTATGTTCAATGATCATGCTGTCTTCTGCAGGTTTGTTGTATACCAGTTCTGCCAGTATGGCGCCGTCCTGGCCCACATAAAACATTCCTTTATCACCAATTTGTTTGTGTTGAATAAGCATATTCAGGGATTAATAAGTTTTTGCAAAATAGCATAGCCTTGTGGCCAGTTTCCTATAGCAGAAAAGGAATTGATATGTCCCAATGCACCTGCTTCTATTAATTTACTGCTCCAGTTGGCTGCAAAGAAATTTGCCCTTTCCATAGTTACATATTCATCATTGCTGCTTGCAACAACTACAGATGGAAATGGCAATGAAAACAAAGGCATCGGCATAAAACCTTTTGTGCCGGGTGGGTAAGATGGCGCTTCCGTATCGCTTGGGCCTGCCAGGAACGCGGCTTTGATAACATGTTTGTAATGTTCTGCCCATTTTACAATGGTGCAACAGGCAAGGCTATGGCCTATCAGAACAACTTTATCTAATGGATATTTTGTAACTTTTTCTTCTATAGTTCTTATCCATTTATCAGCTACCGGGTTATCCCAATTTGCCTGTTGAATGCGTATGAATCCATATTCATTTTCCCAATGTGTTTGCCAATGCTCCGGTCCGGAATTATTGAGGCCGGGCAGAATAAAGCAATAAACAGATTTCATACCAACATCATTTATGAATGAACGTATCAGAAAGCCGCCTGCTCCTGGTAAAAACGAATACCTTCCAGCACTCCTTTAGACAGCGGTTCTTTTGAAAAATACACCAGTTTATTATTCCTGAGATCTTCCAGTTCGGGGCTGTAATTGGCCACCACAATTCCCATTGTTTTACCGGTGAGCATGTCTTTGTCATTGCCACTATTGCCCGCCGTTATAAAATTTTCCAATGGTATTTTCCATTTATAGCTGAGATAGCGTACCGCGTGGCCTTTACTGGCGCGCAGTGGCAGCAGGTCAAGAAATTTATTATCCGTCAGCAAAATTTTACAGGCCAGCTTCCTGTCATCAAGAAATTTATAGAGGTTGGCCATATCATCTTCATCAAATGTATTGTTTACATAATAACTCAGCTTAAAAGGCCATTGCGCCGCAGGTTCCTGCAGGCGTATACCCGGAAATGCTTTCAGTTCGTTTTCAAGTTCATCTCTTTTCCACTGGTAATTGATATGGCTTTCCCAGCCATTATCAGGTATACATTTTTCTGTATAATAGATCTCGGAACCGGCAGAGCAGATAAGTATATCGGGTTTGGGAAGATCATAATCGGCCAGTGCCTGTAATGTAATTTCTTTATTTCTTCCACTTGCAACACCAAATACCACGCGTCCTTTATGATCGGCAATCCATTTTTTTAATTCATTTAACCCGTCTGATTTGTTGCCGTCTACCAGCGTGCCATCAATATCAGAAATAATAAACAACTCAGCTTTTGCCAGCTTTTTGCCATAGGCCGTTTTATTAACAAACCTGATGGTTTCGTTGCCCTTCTCTTTAAAAAGATCATTGACCACTTTTATGTATTCATCTGCAAATGATGTCCAGGAATACAGGTGGTTGGTGGCAACAATGCCATTACCGGAATATTTTTCCCATAACGCCTGGTCTGAAATTATTTTTTTCACTGCCTCCGCAATTGCACGCGGGTCTTCCACATCTACCAGTAATCCATTGTCACAATGTTCCAGTATTTCTTTTGGTCCGCCGGTTGGCGAAGCAATAACGGGCAGGCCGCAGGCAGCGGCTTCCACTACCGTTAAGCCGAAATTTTCACCAGGGGTGGCATTGACAAAAATTCCCTTTTTGCGCGCAGCAAGACGATAGATTTCAGGCACTTCTACTTTTGGATCATTCTTTTTAGGAATGGCCATTTTGCCGTAGAGATCATATTTATCAAGCAGCAGCAACAGGTTGGTTAAAATATCTTTTTCATCGTCGGGCATCAGGCTGATGTCTTTTCTTACGCCTGCAAAGATGGCGAGGTTCGCCATAGCCTGTAATTCTTTATCCTGGCCATAAGACTGAATGATGGCTTCAAAATTTTTCCGCTTGTCGGCACGGCCGATAGAAAGAATCAATGGTTTGGCGGGGTTAAATAAAAACCGGTCAATATCCGAACTGACACGGTAAACCACCTGCTCCTGTTCGATAGACATTTTAAACGATGGCATGTCAAGCCGGTAAAAGGGATAAAAGATATCCGAATTGATACCGGGCGGAATAACTTTAAATCTTCCGGCAGCCGCATTGTCGTACAATGAATACTGCGTGTCGATGATATGCTGTGTACTGACAATAAAAATATCGGCTGTTTTTAACAAATTTTCTTCAACGGCAATACGCCGTTTCATCTTGAATTTCTCTTCAATTTTGGCGGGCGACATACCCTCCTGCAACAAAATGTTTTTTTTATTACGGCCAAGCGAATGACCGGTTGCCATAAGGGGAATGCGGTATGCTTCGCTGATCTGGCCCGCCAGGTAATTACCATCTGCATAATGTCCATGCACCACATCCGGAAAGTCATCCTGCTTCTCAATAAACCGGATGGTATTATCAATAAATTCATCCAGGTATTCCCATAATGTTTCTTTTGGCCGGTATGTATTACCACCACAGGTCATCCGGACAATACGCGCCTTATCGTTTACCTGTTCAATTTCTTTTTCATAGGAAGTCGAAACCCTTTTGTCAATAATCCTTCTCGTAAAAAGATCCACTTTTCTTACCTGCGGATGTTTTGAAAGACTTTCTAACATCTCCAGCACATATTTCACCTGGCCACCTGTGTCTTTGTCCCGTCCTATCTCCGGATCAGTGAACCTGATAAGTCCATGCGGACTGAATAATTGAATGTAATATTCTTTCATCATTTCAATATTCGTTTTGCGTGGAAATGTGCAAAATTAGCCAAATGAGAATTAGCCACGTTATTTTATTAATTTTATAGACAGAAAATAAAATTATGTACTCAGGATCAGGCTTTAGCGAATGGGAGATCGGCGACATCACCGTTATTATTCACAAGGGGGTGTACCACCTGTTTCACCTTATCATTCCCAATCACGATTATATTGCCCATGCTGTTTCAGGAGACGGTATTTCCTGGAAACGGGTGAATAACGCCATTTTTGTTGGTCATCCCGGCGAATGGGACGATGACATGTTGTGGACCATGCACGTGTGCGAAGTAAACGGCAAGTTCGAAATGTATTATACAGGTCTGCAAAGAAAAGATCGCGGTGTTATCTCAAGAATAGGATTTGCAGAGTCGGAAGATCTGATCGACTGGAAAAAAAATAAAAAGAATATTTTTCCTATCGGGCCCAAAGGAATTTTTTATGAATCATCGGGCACCAATCCACGCACATGGCTTAGTTTTCGCGATCCTTTCAGGTTCGAATATAAAGGTGAAGTATACCTGCTGCTGGCCGCCAGAACCATTGCCGGCCCTGTTTCCAGGAGGGGGTGCGTAGGCATGGTAAAAATAACCAATGATCTGCCTGAGCTGATGCCGCCTTTGTTTAACCCGCTGGTGTATGACGATATTGAGTGTCCCTGTGTATTTGAATTGCGTGGACGGTTTTATTTATTGGGTTCCATAAGGGAAGATATTAAAGTACGCTACTGGTTTGCCCCCGATTTCTTCGGTGAATACCATTCTTTTCAGGCAGACGTATTATTGCCGCAGGGAAATTATGCCGCCCGCATTGTGCAGGACAAGGAACATTTGCTGGTATATAATTTCTTCTATACATATGGAAAAATAGATTCGCTGCGCGTATTGCCGCCACCCAAGCAGCTGGATACGGATGATAAAGGAAGATTGGTGTTAAAAAGTTATTACCGCTGGCAGCAGATGGTGCTAAAAACAATGCAGCAAGATGAACTGGGACGGATAGAACAATTATATTCAAATCCTACAGCCAGTTCGGGCTTTGCTGATGGTAAATATAGTTTTGGTTCAAGAAGCGGCTATGAAATATTTTGTTTTCGTAGTCCTTCCGCCGGCTTTATTTGGGAGGGACAGCTAACGGTGGAGGGAATGGGAAAATTTGGACTGGTTTGCGATATGGACAAAGATGGGAATGGTTATTTTATTTCTTTTCATGCACCCAGTGGATTTGTACAGATACGCGCCTGGGGGTTTAACGCGCAAAATACAAGACATAATTTCATCTTTAATGATCTGCAGTCAGGTTTTTTTACACCCAATGAAAAAAGATCCTACCAGTTCAAGCTTATCCGCTACGGGCATTATATTGAACTTTCCATCAATGATGAGGTTAAGCTAACGCTTATGGATTACATGTATTCGGGCGGTTATATGGGTTTGTATTCTGCATCTTCGCTTATTTCATTGCAACATTCAGTGGTAAAAACATTAATGGACCCCGAAGAGGAATATGCCAGCCCCGAAGAGGTGCCGGTACAACCAGCTTCTTAGCGCTCAAAAAAGATTTGCACAAGTAAACTTTCTCCTCCATATTTGCACTGCAATGACAAAAAACATTCAAAATATTCAGTGGTGGTGGCATACAAACCTCAAAAGGGGCAAGTAATGCTATAACCAATGAGCATAATACTATATTCAGGCCCCGATGTATTCGGGGCTTTTTTATTGGATTAACCGGAAGAAGCAGCGTGTTTCAAATATACATGCCTGGAGATTATAACCATAATACTTACCATTATGAAAGATTGTGAAAAATATTTCGTACCCAATCCGGGGAATCCATTGATCCCATAAATCCCAGTTCAGACAATGAAAAAAATACAACTAGAAACAACTTGTAAAAAAATGCTGGCTGATGTGTTTACGCCCGTAGGTATTTACCTGCGTTTACGTGATCGGTTCAGAGATACTGTTTTACTGGAAAGCACCGATAACCATGCTGCAGATAACAGCTTTTCTTTTATAGGGATCAATGCCATTGCCGGTATTGAAATTACATCTGCCAGCAGCATTGAATTTAAATTGCCGGGACAGGAACCAGAACGGACAGCTATTAATAATACCAATGAAGTGCCTGAACTGCTCTGGAATTTTATGCAACGGTTTGAAATAAACAATGCAGATAAAGATGCCGCCTGTGCACAGGGCTTGTATGGTTATACAAGCTTTGATGCAGTTCAATTTTTTGATACCGTACATTTTCGTGATCGTAGTGCTGCATCTGCAAAAACATCTTTTGGCGCAATTCCGCTGATGCGTTACCGGTTGTACCAATACGTGATAGCCATTAATCATTATAAAGACGAATTGTATATCTGTGAGAATGTTATACCGGGTATCGAATCTGAGCTCGCTGTTGTAGAAAGCCTGATAAAAAGCAAGGATGTACCAGTCTATCCTTTCAGGGCTGCAGGTGCTGAAACCAGCAATATGCCTGATGAAGTGTATATTGAAATGGTAAAGAAGGGCATAGCCAGCTGTTACCGTGGCGATGTTTTCCAGATTGTACTCAGCAGGCGTTTTGAACAACCTTTTACCGGCGATGAACTAAATGTTTATCGTGCATTGCGCAGTATCAACCCATCACCCTATCTTTTTTTCTTTGACTACGGCGATTATAAATTAATGGGTTCATCCCCTGAAGCACAGATTATTATAAAAAATGGGAAAGCAACCGTTCATCCTATTGCCGGTACATTTAAAAGAACCGGTGACGATGAAACAGATAAGAAGGAAGCAGCCCGTTTATTAACAGATGCCAAAGAGAATGCAGAACATGTAATGCTGGTAGATTTGGCAAGAAATGATTTAAGCCGTCTTTGCGATGATGTAAAAGTGGAGCATTACCGTGAGGTGCAATATTTCAGTCATGTGATACATTTGGTAAGTGAGGTAACGGGCAATGTACGTCCCGGAACAAATCCTTTTGAGTTGCTGGCAAAGACTTTTCCGGCCGGTACTTTAAGCGGTGCGCCTAAAATAAAAGCTATGCAGCTGATAGATGATTATGAACCAACATCGCGTGGCAATTACGGTGGCGGAATAGGATTTATGGGATTTGATGGCAGTTGCAATCACGCCATCATGATACGTACTTTTTTAAGCAAACAAAATACATTGATCTACCAGGCGGGAGCGGGTGTGGTAGCCGCCAGTAAACCTGAAAATGAATTACAGGAAGTGAATAATAAATTGGGCGCATTGAAAAAAGCAATTGTTTTTGCAGAAAGTATTTAGCGCAGCTCATAGCTTAACATCATTAACCAATGAAGATATTAGTATTCGATAATTACGACTCATTTACCTATAACCTGGTACACCTGGTAGAAAAAATATTACACCAGAAAGTAGAAGTGCACCGTAATGACAAACTTCCATTAGAAAAAGTAAAAGCGTTTGATAAAATAATTTTGTCTCCCGGGCCAGGCATTCCTGAAGAAGCCGGGTTATTGTTACCGCTGATAAAAGAATATGCCGCTTCAAAATCAATATTGGGTGTTTGCCTCGGTCACCAGGCTATTGGCCAGGCTTTTGGAGGCAGTCTTATTAATTTAAGCACCGTATACCATGGTGTGGCTTTGCCGGTAAATATTAAGAGTGAAGAAGCAGGGGGCAGGAGTTCGTTGTTTGAAGGCTTACCGGATACATTTGACGTGGGGCGTTATCATTCGTGGGTAGTAGCAGAAAAAGATTTTCCATCAGACCTGGAAATAACTGCCCGGGATGAAAATAATTATATCATGGCATTGCAGCATAAAACATTTGATGTGCAGGGTGTACAATTTCATCCGGAAAGTGTGTTGACGCCCCTGGGGGAGAAGATTATGCGGAATTGGCTAAACGGGGATTTGGGAGGATTAAAAAGATCATAAAGGTTCAATTTATATGACCGAATTGAAACATAAAGAGCTAACAGAAAAAATTATTGGTGCTTCAATGAAAGTTCATTCCAAGTTGGGTAATGGTTTTCCTGAAGTTATTTACCAGCGGGCACTGGAAATTCAGTTGATAGAGGAAAATGTTATATTTCAGCGCGAATGTTCTATGGCTATTTACTATAATAATATAAAAATTGGCGATAGAAGAGTTGATTTTTTAGTTGAAAATAAAATCTGTGTGGAGCTAAAAGCCATAGTTTTATTAGAGCCTGTACATTTTGCACAGGCTCGCAATTATCTGGAGGCTTTTAATCTGGAGGTTGGATTGCTAATAAATTTTGGTTCAATTAGTTTGGGATTCAAAAGAATTGAAAATCCGAAATTCAAATCAATGACAAATCCCATTAATCCATAAAATCCACCTAAATCCACGTATGAAGAAGATTTTACAATATTTATTTGAGCATAAAACCCTGACCCGCGAAACGGCAAAGGACGTGTTGCTGAATATCAGCAAATCGGTTTATAATGAATATGAAGTAACTGCTTTTATGACGGTTTACCTTATGCGCAGTATTACCATTGAAGAGTTGCAGGGCTTCAGGGATGCTTTGCTGGAGCTTTGTGTACCGGTTGATATGAATGGTTATAATGCAATTGATATTGTTGGTACAGGCGGCGATGGGAAAAATACATTTAATATTTCCACGCTGGCTTGTTTTATTGTTGCTGGTACAGGTCAGAAAGTAACCAAACACGGTAATTATGGCGCTACATCTGTAAGCGGCGCCAGCAATGTAATGGAACAATTGGGTTATAAATTCAAAAATGATGGGGCGCGGTTAAAAAAAGAAGTGGAAGAATCAAATATATGTTTTTTGCATGCGCCATTGTTTCACCCGGCATTAAAAGCGGTTGGTCCGATAAGAAAAAACCTTGGTATCCGCACTTTTTTTAATATGCTTGGGCCAATGGTTAACCCGGCTTTTCCTGAGTTTCAACTGGTCGGTGTTTATAATCTTGAAATGGCACGTATCTATAATTATTTATTACAACAGACCGGCAAAGCGTTTACCATTATTCATAGTTTAGACGGGTATGATGAGATTTCTCTGACGAATGATACAAAAGTGATTACTAATAAGGGAGAAAAAATAATGACGCCGCAGCAATTGGGCAAACGTTCTGTAAATGCAACAGATATTTATGGTGGTAATACAGTAGAAGAATCGGCAAAATTATTTGCAAAAATTCTGAAAGGGGCAGGAAGCTGGGCCCAAAATGCTGTGGTATTTGCCAATGCGGCTATGGCACTGCAATGTACCGGCAATTATAAAAATTATGAAGAGGCGTATGCGGCGGCAGTAGAAAGCCTGGAAAGCGGTAAAGCAAATGAGGTATTAAAAAAACTGATTGCGTTACAGTAGTAGTTTGTTAAGTGATCAGCTAAATAGTTAATTTGTTAATTTGCTGAAATGCTCAATCCCGGGGAATGTTATTATTATAGCCCAAAATTAAAATAAACGAATAAAACCACGAAGGAGTAGAACAACAGAAATGAATATTCTTGATAAAATAATTGCGCACAAAAAAATCGAGGTAGCACAACGAAAGCTCTCGGTGCCGGTTGCTGATCTTCAGAGAAGCCAATTCTTTTCAGGAAATACTTTTTCTTTAAAAGAATTTTTAGCAGATGGCAGCAGGAGTGGAATTATTGCTGAGTTTAAAAGAAGATCGCCATCCAAAGGAGTAATTAATAATGATGCCGATGTGGTGGCTGTTACTACTGCCTATACAAATAACGGTGCTTCCTGCTTGTCGGTACTTACAGACGAATCTTTTTTTGGCGGTAGTACGCAGGATTTATTGAAAGCAAGGATAAATAAAATACCCATCCTCAGAAAGGATTTTATGATAGATGAATACCAGGTAACAGAAGCAAAAGCCATGGGAGCAGATGTTATTTTACTGATAGCGGCGTGTTTGAGTGTGCAGCAGGTAAAACAGCTGGCTGGCTTTGCAAAAAATCTTGGGTTAGGTGTTTTGCTGGAGCTGCATGCAGAAGAAGAATTAGAACATATATGTGATGAAACTGAACTTATAGGCATTAATAACCGCAACCTGAAAACATTTGAAGTTGATATAATGCGCAGCCTGGAAATGGCAAAGAAAATACCTGCTGATAAGATTAAAATTGCAGAAAGCGGGATTGGATCAGCCTCAACTATCAACTTATTTAAAGAAAATGGCTTTCAGGGGTTCCTGATGGGAGAAAATTTTATGAAAGAAGCGGATCCTGGACAAGCTTTCGCGAAATTTGCGCAGGAGCTTACTATTCCTTTCAGGCCGGCCTGACCGCATGGCCTGAATAATTTAGGTGTACCACGATTGCATGCCAAATACGCTGAACCTTAAAATTATTTGCATGAGAATTAAAGTATGCGGCATGACACAGATTGAACAGGTAGATAAGCTGGCAGATTTGGGTGTTACTTTTGCGGGGTTTATTTTTTACCCTAAAAGCCCGCGATATGTTTTTAAACACATGACTACAACCCAGATCCGCAAAGAAAACAATATCAATAAGGTAGGCGTATTTGTAAACGCCGCTGTAGAAGAAGTGCTGCACATGGTTGATGAATGCAGGTTACACATGGTGCAATTGCACGGAGATGAAAGTCCAAAATATTGTGAAAAAATTGCTGATTATGTATCGGTAGTAAAAGCTTTCCGACTGAGTGATAATGACAGCGTGCAATGGATGATAAGGCCATTTATGGATGTATGTGATATGTTTATGTTTGATACGATGGGAGCAGGTTACGGTGGAACGGGTAAGAAATTTGACTGGAACATGCTGCAGGGGCAAACAATTGGCAAGCCATTTTTTTTAAGTGGTGGAATAGAGCCGGGAGACGAGGAAAAATTAAAGTCTTTTACTACTGAACCTGTTGCAAAAGCATTATTTGCCATAGATATCAACAGTAAGTTTGAGCTGGCGCCGGGTATAAAAGACATGGATAAGGTGCGTGTTTTTGCTGATAATTTAAAAGACCAGTAGCAGGGCAAAGAAAATAAATATTGATGTTTACGAATACTGTGTTCACAGGATAAATAACCAATGGTCAGCATCAATTTTAAAAGGTATTTCTTAATCACTTAATAAAGCCTCTAAAGAATTAAGTATGAATATAAAGGTATGTGGCATTACACAATTAAAGCAGTTGCAGCAATTAGATGGTATGGATATTGATTTTGCAGGATTGATTTTTTATAAGGGCTCCCCCAGGTATGTGGGTGATAAACTGTCTGCAAAAGAAGTAAAAGAGCGGGATTTTGATATCAGGAAAGTGGGCGTATTTGTAAACGCAGAGTTTGATGAAGTGATGAAGGCAATAGATGATTATGCGCTGGATGTGGTACAGTTGCATGGAGATGAGACTCCTTACCAGTGCGAGGAATTGTCTGAACAGGTGGAAGTAATAAAAGTATTCAGCATTGGCGATGACAAAAAAGATATTGATGAAATGGTAGCTGATTACGATGATGTTTGCGACTATTACCTTTTTGACACATCTGTAGATGGTACAAAGGGTGGAACAGGAAAAAAATTTGACTGGAAAAAATTAAGCAAAAGTAAAATTGAAAAACCATTTTTCTTAAGTGGTGGTATTGAACTGGAAGATGCGGTAAAATTAAAGGCCATTAAACATCCGGATTTTTATGGTGTAGACATTAACAGCAGGTTTGAAAAGGAGCCTGGTATAAAGGATATGGCCAAAGTATTACAATTTAAGCTGGCGTTGAAAAAATAGCCGCATGGAAATAGAAGTATACAGTAAGGAATACGAACAACAGGTAATAGATCTCATTTTAGATATTCAGCAAAATGAATTTGGCGTACCGGTGACCATTGCAGACCAGCCCGACTTACTGAATGTTGAAAATTTTTATTGTAAAGGGAAAGGCAATTTTTGGATAGCGACAGAAAACAAAAAATTGATTGGCACCATCGCCCTGATAGATATCGGGAACCGGCAGTCAGCATTGCGTAAAATGTTTGTTCACGCGGCTTATCGCGGAAAAGATAAGGGGAAAGGCCAGCTATTGTTGGATCATGTGACTAACTGGTGTAAGGAAAAAGGAATTGATGAAATATACCTGGGAACTTTTGACAAATTACTTGCAGCACAAAAATTTTATTTGAGAAATGGATTTGTTGAAGTGGAAAAACAATCGCTGCCACACAATTTTCCATTAATGCAGGTAGATAACATGTTTTTTAAAGTGAGTTTATAATAAAACAGTAACTGGAAATGTATACAAATGATTCATGTTCGCCACGCCACAGAAAATGATTTACCTGCAATACTCGCTATTTACAACGACGTCATTGTAAATACAACGGCGGTATACGATTACGAGCCACATACACTTGAAATGCGTATGGCCTGGTTCAATACTAAAAAGGAACAGGTCTTCCCGGTTTTTGTAGCCGAAGAAGCTGGGATTATTGCAGGATTTAGTTCTATTGGGCCTTTCAGGGCATGGGCAGCATACAAATATTCCGTAGAAAATTCAGTTTATGTGGCAGCTGAAGCAAGAGGTAAAGGAATTGGCAAATTACTGATGCCACCAGTGATTGAAGCTGCAAAGCAACTGGGAATGCACACGATTATTGCAGGGATAGATGCGGGCAATAAAGCAAGCATACAATTACATCAGTATTTTGGTTTTGAAGAAGTGGCGCATTTTAAACAGGTTGGCTGGAAGTTTGAACGATGGCTTGATTTGAAATTTTTGCAATTAGTTGTTTGAACCGGGATTTATAAGATGAGAAGAAAGATCCTGGTAATTATAATGGCAAATGATCAATAAGGTTTGAAAAGTACAAGTGTGCGACGCAACGATGCTTAACAGTAATTTAAATGCCAGGTACAAAAATTAGGCTTTAAAAAATGAAGAAATGATTAACCGAACAATATCATTGGGAAAGTATAAAGGCACATACCAGCAGCCGGATATTTTTGGCTATTATGGAAATTTTGGTGGCGCCTACATACCTGAGATGTTACACAGGAATGTAGAGGAATTGAAAAGCAGGTATATACAGATCATGTATGATCCTGAATTTCAAAAAGAATTTCGTGCACTGCTTAAAGACTATGTGGGGCGCCCAACACCCTTGTATTTAGCAGAAAGACTGAGTAAAGAATTTAACACGAAAATTTATTTAAAACGGGAAGACTTGTGTCATACCGGCGCGCATAAAATTAACAATACCATCGGGCAGATTTTATTGGCACAGCGCCTGGGCAAAAAAAGGATCATTGCTGAGACCGGTGCCGGCCAGCATGGTGTGGCAACAGCTACAGTATGCGCATTAAAAGGTGTAGAATGTATTGTTTACATGGGAGAAAAAGATATTGAGCGGCAGGCGCCAAATGTAGCAAGAATGAAAATGCTCGGCGCTAAAGTAATTCCTGCATTGAGCGGCAGTAAGACTTTAAAAGATGCAACCAATGAAGCAATACGCGACTGGATTAATAATCCCAACGACACCCATTATATTATTGGCAGTGTGGTAGGGCCGCATCCTTACCCGGATATGGTGGCACGTTTTCAAAGTATTATCAGTGAAGAAATACGGTGGCAGTTAAAAGAGACAACGGGCAGTGAGTTACCGACGCATGTAATGGCTTGTGTAGGTGGTGGCAGTAATGCAGCTGGCGCTTTTTATCATTTTTTGGAAGAGACATCTGTGCAGTTAATAGCGGTTGAAGCTGCTGGTCATGGTGTAAATAGTGGCATGAGTGCAGCAACAACGCAATTGGGCAAACCAGGTGTATTGCATGGTAGTAAAAGTTTGGTAATGCAAACAGCAGACGGGCAGGTAATAGAACCGCACAGTATTTCAGCGGGCTTGGATTACCCGGGTATTGGCCCCTTGCATGCGCATTTATTTGAAACCGGCCGCAGTACTTTCTTAAGCGCTACAGATGATGAAGCACTAAAAGCCGCTTTTCATTTGGCAAAAACGGAAGGCATCATACCTGCATTAGAAACTGCTCATGCACTGTCTGCATTGAACCAGTTAAAATTTAAACCATCTGATAGTGTAATTATTTGTTTAAGCGGGAGAGGGGATAAAGACATGGCAACCTATATGAAAGCAATGGAAACAAATGATATTAAATAATGATAAGACTAATAAAATATCCAGGTAAAATAATAAAAAATGGATAATGAAAGCAAGTTTGACGATGGATCATCCATACCCACTTTAGGAACAGGTGGTGTTACGTTTGTTGATTTTAATGCATCATTAACCGGCCGGTTTAAAGAATTAAATGTAAGCTGGCTAAAGAAATATTTTGTTGTAGAACCCATTGACGAAATCATGTTATCGGATCCGCAAACATATATACTTGATAAAGAGGGGCACATCTTTTTTGCAAAGCTGGGGAATGAAGCTGTTGGTACTTTTGCATTGATGAAAACAGGGGATGGTGTATATGAATTGGGAAAGATGGCCGTGGATGAAAAATTCAGGGATAGAAAGATTGGCAGCCAGATGCTGGCGTACTGTTTGGAGAAAGCAAAAGAACTGGGTGCACTTAAAGTGACTTTATATTCAAATACGCGATTGGAAAACGCCCTTCACCTGTACCGTAAATTTGGATTTATGGAAGTGCCATTAGGAAGTTCAGAATATAAAAGGAGCAATATAAAAATGGAAATAAACCTGAGCCATGATCCGTCGTTTCCCGGAAAAATATAATTATGAACAGATTAAACGAATTATTTCAGCAAAAGCAAAATAACGTTCTCAACGTATACTGCACTGCGGGTTATCCGCAATTGAACTCAACACTGGAGGTAATGACAGCCCTTCAGAACGGTGGTGCAGATATAATAGAACTTGGCATGCCTTACAGTGATCCACTGGCAGATGGGCCGGTTATACAACATAGCAGCAGTATTGCACTGGCCAATGGTATGACAATCAAAAAACTATTTGGACAATTACAGGATTTCAGAAAGCAAATATATACACCTGTTATATTAATGGGATACATGAACCCAGTATTGCAATATGGATTCGAAAAGTTTTGTCAGCATGCTGCAGCTTTGCCTATAGATGGTTTAATATTACCCGATCTGCCTGAACATGAATTCGAAAACGAATATGGTCCCATAATGCAGCGCTACGGACTTGATTTTATATTCCTGGTTACACCTGAGACATCTGAAGAAAGAGTAAAAAAACTGGATCAGTTAAGTACCGGCTTTTTATATGCAGTGTCTTCTTCATCCACAACGGGCAGTGATAAAAATATGACTGATGTAAACGCCTACCTGGAAAGATTGAAAAGTTATAAATTAAAAAATCCCCTGCTCGTAGGTTTTGGTATTAAAGACAAACAAACATTTGAAGCTGCGTGCAAACATGCCAATGGAGCAATCATCGGCACTGCGTTTATAAAAGCACTTGAAAACACAACAAATATTGACGAAACAACAGCTGCATTCTTGAAAAATATCATTTCCTGACAATCTTTTAATTCCTTTAAAATAGTGGATCTCACAATTATTAAATACAATGCCGGCAATATTCAATCGGTTCTTTATGCGCTGGAAAGAATTGGCGTGGAAGCAACTGTAACGGATGATGTTGACCTCATTCAAAAAGCTGATAAAGTTATTTTTCCTGGTGTGGGAGAAGCCAGCACAGCAATGAATTATTTAAAAGAAAGAAAGCTGGATGTGGTAATAAAAAACCTTCAGCAACCGGTATTGGGTATTTGCCTTGGCATGCAACTCATGTGTAAATACTCAGAAGAAAATGATACCCAATGCCTGGGTATCTTTGATGAGCAGGTAAAACATTTTGAGTCAGGTTCTGCCAGTGGAGATGCGTTTAAAGTTCCGCAAATAGGATGGAACAATATTTATGACCTGGCAACAGGTTTGTTCAAAGGCCTGCCTGAAAACAGTTATTGTTATTTTGTGCATGGCTATTATGCAGCATTGGGCGGACATACTATCGCGACAGCAAATTATACCCTGCCATACAGTGCAGGATTGCATAAAAATAATTTTTACGGAGTTCAATTCCATCCTGAAAAAAGTGCAGCAGTTGGCGAACAAATTTTAAGAAATTTTATAAGCATGTCCTGATTTTTAGAGACAATTTCTATTAAAAGATGACGAATAATTATAAAAATAAAGATTTTAATGAGCAGGAGCGCCCGGCTTCCGGGACTGGAGCTATGCAGATTATTCCGGCAATAGATATTATAGATGGAAAATGTGTCCGCCTTACACAGGGCGATTATGAACAGAAAAAAATCTATAATGAACACCCGCTGGAAGTTGCAAAGCAATTTGAGGATGCAGGTTTAAAGCGTTTGCACCTGGTTGATTTGGATGGCGCCAAAGCCGGTGCGGTTAAAAACTGGAAAGTGCTGGAAGCCATTGCCGCTAAAACATCACTGGTTATTGATTTTGGTGGTGGCATAAAAAAAGAAACCGACGTGCAAATTGTTTTTGATTGCGGAGCTGCTTATGCAACCATTGGCAGCCTTGCAGTAAAAGATGAAATAACTTTTGTCAATTGGCTGGATTCTTTTGGCGCGGGTAAATTTTTATTGGGCGCTGATGTTAAAGATGAAAAAATTGCTGTGGGTGGCTGGCTGGAAACAACAGATATATGGGTTTACGATTTTATTAAGAAATATATTGATCATGGCATACAGCAGGTTTTTTGTACAGACGTGAGTAAAGATGGGAAACTGGAAGGGCCTTCAATGGTTTTGTATAAAAATATCATAACTGAGTTTCCTGCATTGCATTTTATTGCAAGCGGTGGTGTTAGCTCAATGAAAGATTTGGAAGATTTGCAGGCAATAGGTTGTAAAGGCGCTATTGTTGGCAAAGCAATTTATGAAGGCAGGGTTGCTATCAAAGATTTAATAAAATTCTAAAAGAGCAGATGAGACGCTGGCACTAGTTATACTTTGAAAGTTATTACCGGGTCCGGATACTATGTGCTGATATCTCCATATTAAAATTATGCTTACAAAGCGAATCATACCATGCCTGGATATAAAAGATGGCCGCACTGTAAAAGGTGTAAATTTTGAAAACATCCGTGATGCAGGAGACCCTGTTGAGCTGGGGGCATTGTATGCAAAGCAAGGAGCTGATGAACTTGTTTTTCTTGATATTACTGCAACTGTAGAAAAAAGAAAAACCCTTAGTGAACTCGTCAACCGGATAGCGCATCATATTAACATACCTTTTACAGTAGGTGGGGGTATCAGCAGCGTGGACGATGTAAGGGTACTGTTACAAAACGGGGCTGATAAAATTTCGGTAAACACGGCTGCTTTCAAACGCCCGGAGCTGATAAAAGAGCTGGCCAAAGAATTCGGCAGCCAGTGCATAGTGCTTGCCATAGATACCAAACAGGAAGCAGATGGTGAATGGTATGTTTATCTCAACGGCGGAAGAATAAAAACAGGCACAACTTGTTTTGAATGGGCAAAAAAAGGTG
>JBDSOC010000126.1:0-14480 GCA_039915085.1 Chitinophagaceae bacterium | reverse complement strand
TGTCTCCGTGAATCAACAGAAATTTAATGAAATAACTGTTCAACCTGTTCCGGGATTTTAAAGACTGACTGTATTTGCTGCCTTTTTAAGGCTTTTTTGTTACGGGCTTTCTTACCTGTATTTTTGTATCAATGTATACTTTAAAAAAATCACTGGGTCAGCACTTTTTAAAAGATGAAAATATATGCCGGCAGATTGTTGCGGCCCTGCAACTGGATCCTTTTCAGCAGTTGCTGGAAGTGGGCCCGGGTGGCGGAGCACTTACAAAATACCTTTTACCCCTGAAAAATACTGATTTTAAATGTGTGGAAGTAGATGATGAAAAAATTCAGTACCTGCTGCAAACTTATCCGCAGCTTACAAATAAAATTATACACAAAAGTTTTCTTGACATTGATAAACCCTTTGAAGGAGCTTTTACCGTTGTGGGCAATTTCCCGTATAATATTTCATCGCAGATTGTTTTTAAAATTTTGGAGTGGAAGGCTGATGTAGCCTGTATGATTGGTATGTTTCAAAAAGAAGTAGCACAAAGAATTGTTGCCCGTGAAGGCAATAAAGTCTATGGTGTAACAAGTGTACTGGTGCAGGCTTTTTTTAATACGGATTATTTATTTGAAGTGGATGAAAATGCTTTTACGCCACCACCTAAAGTAAAAAGCGCCGTGATAAGATTAAAGCCGGTAAAGGATGCAGTTGAAATGAAAAGCGAAAAACATTTTTTTTTGCTGGTTAAGACTGCCTTTAGCCAACGCAGAAAAACATTGCGCAATGCGGTAAGGGGTTTATTTGAACCCGCTGTACTGGAGGATGATATTTTTGGAAAGCGTGCTGAACAATTAAGTGTAAAACAGTTTGCAGCATTAACTTTTAAAATGAGATAAACAGGGTGTATAAAAAATTGCACTCTTATCCATCTCCTTTGGAGCGGGAATAAAAAGGTGCGTTAACAAAAAAGAAAGTGCAATTTGTCATACACCCGATATACAACCTTTATGAGAAAAGTTATTATTACGGCGAAAGTGCATGATTATCTCAGGGACCGGCTGGTTAAAAATGGATTTGAAATTGTGTATGAGCCGCAGGTTACTTATAACCAGCTGGAAACGATAATACATGAAGCAGAAGGTTTGATTGTAACTACCAGGCTTACCATTGATAAAGCCATGATTGATAAAGCACCTTTATTAAAATGGATAGGACGCCTGGGCAGCGGTATGGAGCTGATTGATACTGTGTATGCTGAAGAAAAAGGTATTCAATGCGTAAGCAGTCCTGAGGGCAACCGCAATGCTGTGGGCGAACATGTACTGGGTATGCTGCTGAACCTGATGAATAAGGTAAATAAAAGCATGCAGGAAATAAAAGAAGGTAAATGGATGCGTGACGAAAACCGTGGTACAGAATTAAGCGGCAAAACCGTAGGTATTATAGGCTTTGGTAATGCCGGGTCCGCATTTGCTAAATTATTATCCTCTTTTGATGTAACGGTATTGGCTTATGACAAATACCATAATGGTTTTGCCAAAGAAAATATAAAGGAAACAAACTTTGAACAGGTTTGCAGGTATGCTGATGTAATCAGTTTTCATGTACCACTTACGGCAGAAACCCGGCATATGGCCAACGATACTTTTTTTAATTCGCTGGAGAAAACCCCCTATTTTATTAATGCATCACGCGGAAAAGTGCATGATACAGCTGCAGTTATAAAAGCGCTCCAAAATAATAAAATTGCCGGTGCAGCCCTTGACGTGCTGGAAAACGAAAAGCTGGATACCTATTCACCGGAACAAAAAGAACAGTTAAACTGGTTACTCGCACAAACCAATGTTATTCTAACGCCACATATAGCCGGGTATACCCATGAGGCGTTTTATAAAATGGCCAAAGTAATGCTGGATAAGCTTTCCCTATAAAATAGGCTGTATATCAGCGGTAGTTTTTGCGTAAAGTTTAATTGAGTACAAAAAAAATTTGTAAAAACTTACCCAGTGGTTTTTCATTCAGGTTTTAACAGTTACTTACCATCATCCGGTACACTTTTGAATAATATATAGTAAACTCTTTGTTATGAAAAGAAATTTAATATTCCTTTTGTCTGCAGGTTTAATTATAATACTTGCATCTTCCTGCCGTAAATATGTGGATGCTCCTTATACACCTGCATTAACAGGCAAATGGTATCTGCAAAGTGCAGAGCGTTATGATTCGTACAAATGGCAAACCATCAATACCGGTTATGAAAGCGGTACTTTTATCTTTAAAGCAAACGGCGATCTTTCTTACAGCGATGCGCTTGGGTCGTTGCGCGGAAGCTGGAGTATGTACCCGGTAACAAATGGTTATTACGATGGCTACGGACAGTACCGGGAAGGTTATCATAATGTGTTTTCGTTGCTTTTGTATGAGTCCGGCAACAATAACCCGGCTGCCAACTGGATTTTTGATGACAATAATTATAATGGCGGCGGCAGTTTCAAAGCTGTTTATACGGAGGAAAACTATACCTATACGTACAATTTTGTGAGAGAGTAAGGGCTCCTCGTGCCCCGTAACGCTGTGCATAATCATATCAGGGGTTTTGGCCCTTACATAAAAGCTCACTTTTGTGTTTATTTATAACACAACAGTTTGATTAAGAGGGCCATAAAATTGCCTGAGAAATTAAATTCCCGTTAAAAAATCCTGCATTTTTCAGGTAATTTTTTTTGTATCTTTGGTTTATATGGCAACGCTTCAGTAATACATCTGGGGCGTTGTTATTTTTTTCTGTTCACTAATCAAAGAAGATTTATGAGTGATGTAATTTATGTGACAAAAGAAACGCTGGAGCAACTGAAAGAAGAGCTGCATCGCATGAAAACAATTGACCGGCCTGCTGCCTCCAAAGCCATAGCAGAAGCCAGGGAGAAGGGAGATTTAAAAGAAAATGCTGAATACGATGCCGCTAAAGAAGCACAGGGCCTTTTAGAAGCCAGGTTAAAGAAAATGGAAAGCGATATGGCCAATGTACGTATTGTTGATACTACTACCATTGACACCAGTACAGTAAGCATTCTTACCAAAGTAGGATTAACCAATCTGAATACAAAAAAGCAGGTAACCTATCAGATCGTTTCTGAAAAAGAGGCTGATTTAAAACTGGGAAAGATCTCAGTAACATCGCCTATTGGCAAATCCCTTTTGGGTAAAGTAGTAGGAGACGAGGTGGATGTAAATGTTCCCGCCGGCATGCTTAAATTTAAAGTAGAAAGTATATCTGCATAGTGTAATGATCAGGAAGATAGAGTTATAATGGGCCAGGATTTATCCGGCCCATTTGTATTTTCAATACTTACAGTAGTCCTTTAACTTCGTAATGGCGGGTTGGTATTTTTTTCGCCGCTGTTGGTGGTTTCACCAACAGTATATTTATTTTTCAAATTTTTTTATGACTATTTTTTCAAAAATTATCGCTGGCCAAATCCCTTCTTTTAAGATTGCAGAAGATGATTTTTTCTTCGCTTTTCTTGACATTGCTCCATTGCGTGAAGGGCATACACTGGTCATACCTAAAATAGAAACAGATAAATTTTTTGATGTACCCGATGATTATCTTGCCCGTATATTACTGTTTGCAAAGCCGATCGCTCATGCAATAGAAACAGCGTTCGACTGTAACCGTTGCGGTCTCACTGTTATTGGGCTTGAAGTGCCACATGCGCACCTGCATTTAATTCCCATTGATTCCATAAACGATATGGATTTTAAGAAGCAAAAATTACAACCAGGTCCCGGAGAATTGAAGGCAGCCCGGGAAAAAATAATAGCAGGTCTGCATTGATTTGTTGTCAACGTTTAGCACCGTCTTATAGCACGCTTTAAAATAGTAAATGCATCATGCAACTCATGATTAATTCTATTAACTCTTTTACTTACAACTTACAACTTACAACTTAAATTCACCGCATCATCATAATTGCTGCCAATGTTTCAATGCCTTCATAAAGAAAACTGATTTTTACATTTTCATTTTCTGCATGCTGGTTATTATCATAGTTTACCACCGGTACTGTAATAACTTTGGCACCCAGTTGCTTTTCAAATAAAAATAAAGGTAGGCTGCCGCCGGAAGAAGGTAACAATATTACCGGGTATTCAACCGTAGACTGTATTGCTTTAATCACTCCCTGGGCTATGGACAGGTTCATAGGTGTGCGTTGGGCATTATAGCCATCGCCCCTGCTGATTTTTATAAGCTTTGCATATTGTGCTCTTTCTTCGTCCGCAGGCTCATGATCAATAATATGGTATCCTTTTGATGCGATATGATCCCTTATTTTTTGCACCTGCCTGTCAACATCATTGCCCAATACCAGCCGGAGATCCAACGTGGCTGTTGCCTTTGCCGGGATAATATTCGCAGCCAGTTTGCCCGTATTGGCGCTTTGTATACCGTTGATATTTAAAGTAGGTTGTAATAATAATTCAAGAAAAGGTTTTCCTTCTCCGTCTGGCTGTGCAATACCCAATTCTTTTTTTAATGTTTGTTCAATATCCGGCACTTTTGCAATGGCTTGCTTTTCTTCTGCGGTAAGCGCCACCACATCATCATAAAATCCTTTAACCAGTACATTGCCTTTTTCATCTTTCATGCCTGACAGCAATTGTACCAGCATCAGCGCAGGGTTGGGTGCCCAATTGCCATAGTTGCCACTGTGCAGCGGACGTTTAGGTCCGAATACTGTCAGATCCATATTTACATCGCCCCGTACGCCAAACACAACCATTTTCTTTCCTGAAACATGTCTTGGTCCATCCACAATTACCCAGAGATCTGCTGCAAGCCTGTCTTTGTTTTGTTCAAATATTTCGCCCAGGTGCATCGAACCAACTTCTTCTTCACCTTCAAAAAAGAATTTTATATTTTGGGTTAATTTGATATCGCTTTTTATCAATGCGTCGTATGCATTTAAAATTACCATTACACCTGCCTTGTCATCTGCACTGGCACGCCCGCTCAGGCGCCAGTCAGCGTTTATAGGGTCACCCTTTTTGTAATTAATAATAGTACCGCCCTGCTCCAGCGGTGCAGTTATAAAAACAGGTGTAAATGGATCCAGTCCGGGTGCCCATTGTTTAGGGTTTACCGGCTGACCATCGTAATGCGCATAGTAAGCAATTGTTTTTGTGGCACCTGGTACTTTTATTTCGCCAAATACGGCGGGGTTTATACCAGCAGTCACGCCATGTAATAAATGTGCATCTATACCACGTTTCTTCATCATCTGTACAATAAAAGCCGCATTTAAGGGTATGTTTACTGAATCTGCTGATACATTTGGAATGGACAGGAATTGTATATACTCACTGATAATTTCATTTTCATTTGTACGCCTGAACTGTGTGATTTTTTGCAGCGGTGTTTGCGCATAAATATCAATTGCTACGGATAGTATAAATAGCAGCAGCAGAAAACGATGCATGTTTTTCATCAGCTTGTTTTAAAAAATACAGGTATAAGAATTTTTCCAATATGCGGGCAGGTAAATATACAGGCAGGCGGCCAGCGGGAAGCTAAATTATTTCTTTTTAACTCGGCCAGGATTTTGGGTAATAAAATCACCCCATCCTTTTGCTTTTGTTGTAGTTGTTTTCACCGCAGATATGGTTTGATAATGATGACACAATGCTACTGCCAGCGCATCAGATGCGTCATAATATTTAACATCAGTTTCTGCCAGTTGCAAAATATGCTGCAGCATTTTCCATACCTGTTGTTTGTCTGCATTACCATTGCCGGTAATGGATTGTTTTATTTTTTTTGGAGAATACTCGGTAACCGGTATGCCCGACTGCATGGCAGCCGCAATAGCAACACCCTGTGCACGCCCCAGCTTAAGCATACTCTGTACGTTTTTTCCAAAGAAAGGAGCCTCAATGGCAAAAAGCTGCGGACGATGGGTAACAATGAGTTTGCAAACAGTGGTATGTATTATTTCCAGGCGCTCATAAATATCTTTTTTGCCTCCTAATTTTAATATATCCATGTCAAGCACTTTTATCGTACTTCCACTTACGGCAATCAGGCCATAACCCATAACTACGGTGCCGGGATCTATACCTAATATTATTTTAGACATTGTATGCAACGAAGGAAACTGTTATTTTTGAAAAGATGTTTATTAAAAACAAAAATATCAAAATACTGGTCAATTATGGGTTGGGGCCCGTTTTATTCATTTGGTTTTCTTATGCTATTTACCAACAAATAAGAACACAGCCTCATTTGCAGGAAGCTTTACGCAACCTTAAGCAATCAGTAACCGGCGCACAATCCTGGAAAATATATGCGGCTATTTTATTAGTACCGGTAAACTGGGGGCTGGAAGCAAGGAAATGGCAGGTATTAATAAGGCCGGTAGAAACAATCAGTTTTTTTAATTCTTTTAAGGCAGTACTGGCAGGGCTTGCTTTTTCAATGAACACACCTAACCGTATTGGTGAATATGGCGGCAGGGTGTTGTATGTGCATGAAGGGCACCGTTGGAAAGCGTTTTCTTTAACCATCATTGGTAGTTTCAGCCAATTAATTATTACACTGTTTATGGGTTTGGGTGGACTGATCTTTTTATTGCTGAATCCTGTAACCGCAGCTGGCATAGCAGATTATTATATCTGGATTCGGGTATTGCTGTCCGGCAGCATACTGGTTACCCTTTTTCTTTTTTTATTGTATTTCAGACTTGGACAAATAACGAAATGGGCAGAAAAGCTACCCAAAGCAAGGCCTTTTCTCCAACATATTACTATAATTGAAGATCTTCCTGTTACAATTTTGTTAAGAACAATCAGTCTCTCGTTTGCGCGTTATATCATTTTTGTTTTTCAATATATCTTACTGCTGCAATTGTTTGATGTGGAAGTGGCTGTTTGGCATTCCTTTTGGCTGATTAGCGTGTTGTATCTTATACTGGCAATAACACCTACTATTGCACTTGCGGAAGCTGGTATACGGGGTCAGGTGAGCCTGCTGTTATTTACACTGGTAAGTGCAAATAAATTTGGTATTGTTGGCGCTGCTACGGGTATTTGGTTTATCAATCTGGTAATACCGGCACTGATTGGCAGCCTGTTATTTTTAAGTCTTAAAATATTTTCAGATAAATGAAGCGACCCCTGTTACTAATCCTTATGCTGGCATACTGCATAGTGCTGAATGCAGACGATGAATTTTGTGGCATACGCAATACCGCTTTCCAGGCAGGTGAACAAAGCACCTATACCATTTATTATACATTGGGTGTTTTTATTGCTGCAGGAGAAGCCAGCTTTACTACAAACCTTGAACAGTTTAATAACAGGCCTGTCTACCATATTACCGGCACAGGAAAGACGTATAGCTTTTATGATAGCTTTTTCAGGGTGCGTGATAAATACGAAACCTTTGTAGATACGGCTACGCTGCAACCCCTTAAATTTTTGCGCAATGTGGATGAAGGAGGATATAAAAAATATGAGAACGTTACTTTTAACCGGCAAACCAATACAGCTGTTACCAATAACGGCGTTTTTAAAGTGCCCGATTGTATACAGGATGTGCTAAGTGCTATTTTTTATGCCCGCAATATTAATTTCAACAAATATAAAGTGAATGACAAAATACCTTTTACCATGTTCCTTGATAATGAAAACTATAATTTATATATCAGGTATTTAGGCAAAGAAACCATTAAAACAAAATATGGAAAATTCAGGGCAATCAAGTTCAAGCCCCTGCTGGTAAAGGGAACTATTTTTGAAGGAGGTGAAAAGATGGTAGTATGGGTAAGTGATGATGCCAATCATTTGCCATTGCGTGTAGAAAGCCCCATCAGCGTTGGCAGTATAAAAGCGGATATGATGAATTATAAAAATCTTCGTTATCCTTTGTCTTCGCTGACATCTGTGCGGTAGAAAATGGGTTGATTGTATAGTTACAGCTTCCTAAAGTACGCAGAGGATGCCAGCGGAAGCTTACAGCCTGCTGTTTTTAGAAATATAATGATTTCATTTTCAGCTGGCAATATCCATGTATACCCTTACCTGCACATTTAACCTTTCGTATATTGCTTATATCGGGTTATCCTGTTATCTTACGATTCCAATAATCTTATGAAAAAAATATTCCTTAGTTTATTATTAATACCTTTTGCAGGCCTTGGCAGGCTTCATAGTATGCCGCCACCTTCTGGCAGCATTGTTGAAATACGTTCCGGCAAATGGCCGATAATAATGCAAAGGGAGATTGCGCAAACCGATACTACCTATTCCCTTCAATTCCGTGATGCACAGGTACTGAGCAGTTTGGTAATGGATACGCTTTCATTTCCTAATTCATCCCAATTAAAATATTTTGAAAAAGCATTATCAGTATTAAAAACTGGCAAAACCGGTGACATTGCAAAATTCAAAAATTACTCCATTACAAGGGCAGATAAGAAATATGAAGGTGTATGGTATATACTTAAACTTAAATGGAGTTTAACCGATTTCAGACAATCCGAAGCCGACTTAATGATCAACACTATCAAAGGATTAAAATTTTAATAACTTAAAAAAATAGCTGCATATAATTAACGCACTTTTAATCACCCTGTATCTTTAAAAACCAATCATAATTTGTACTACTATGAAAACAATTATTCTGCTATCCCTGTTTTTACCGTTTGCCGCTAAGGCACAGTTTACTATTGTAAACACGTCTACCATCAGCCTTGTTGAGTTAAGACAGGGCGAACAATGGCCAATAACCCTGCAAAGAGTTACCAAAGAATCCGATACCTGCTATGTGCTGCAGTTCCGTGATCAGCAATCTGCCAATTCAGACATTATGACAACCCTCAAATTCCCTAACCTGTCTCAGTTAAGGTATTTTCAACAGGGTTTGGCTGCATTAAAAAATGGGGCTACTGGTGATGTGGCCAAATTTAAAGACTATACTATTAAAAGGGTTGATATAAAAAGAGATGGAATATCGTATATCCTGAGTTGCGGTATGGGATCTATTACTAATTTCAAGCAACGGGAAGCCGACAAAATGATTTCTACAATAGCAACTTTATAGCATTCCGGTTTATTATAAAAAAAGCGTTTGCCCCGATGAACTCTGGGGCAAACGCTTTTCTTATGTAAAGTTATGCGCGGGAGTTATACTTCCTTCAGTGTAAAAACTGCTTTCTGTCTTATTCCTTTCTCTGTCATTTGTAACGTACAGCATTCAATTTTTGGATCGTGCTCAAAAAAAAGAATATAATCTTTCTCAAAGGCTTCCTTTAAAAAAGATCGCTTTTCATTCAGTGTAGTCAGTGGAAACATATCATAGGCCATTACGTACGGCAGTGGTATATGACCAACGGAAGGCAGCAGATCTGCCATGTAGACAATTGTCTTATTATTATATTTTATTACCGGCAGCATCATGGCGTCCGTATGGCCGCTGACCATTATCACGGAAAGGTTTTCAGTAATGCCGGAGGCAAAAGGTTGTATGGCGGATGATTCGCTGCTCACCGGAATAAATTTCAGTTGACCGCTTTCTTTAATGGGTAAAATATTTTCTTTCAGAAAAGAAGCTTTTTCTCTTTCATTGGGTTCAGTAGCCCATTTCCAGTGGCGTTCATTGCTCCAGTACACAGCGTTTTTAAAAGCAGGAAATAATTTATCGCCGGCCCTTACGATGGCACCACCACAATGGTCAAAATGAAGGTGCGTTAAAAATACATCTGTAATGTCATCACTGGTAAAACCATGCTTTGCCAGCGATTTGTTCAACGTGTCATCTCCGTATAAATAATAATGACTGAAAAATTTTGCATCCTGTTTGTCGCCATTCCCGGTATCAATCAGTATCAGCCTGTTACCGTCTTCAATTAACAGGCAACGGAGTGCCCAGCTGCATAAATTGTTTTCATCGGCAGGGTTAAGTTTATTCCAGATGCTTTTTGGAACTACGCCATACATGGCACCGCCATCTAATTTAAAAAAGCCGGTATCAATAGTAAATAGCCGCATGTTTAATTTGTTTTTTTATTTTTTGTGCAGTCAGTAACAGGAACAGCAAACCTGTTGCAAAAAATAATGTAAGCACCAGCAATGAACTGCGCATAGAATGTGTAATTCCTTCAATTACCCCAAAACTTATCAATCCAATTACAATTGCCAGCTTTTCAGTAACATCATAAAAACTGAAAAAGGAAGCAGTATCTTTTGTTTCAGGCATAAATTTAGAATAAGATGAACGGCTCATTGACTGTATGCCGCCCATTACCAGGCCCACCAGTGATGCCAGTATGTAAAACTGCATTTCTCCCTGCATAAAATAACCAGCCGTGCAAATAGCAATCCAGAGTATTACGGTAAAAATTAAAACTTTTATATTGCCAATTTTGTTTGAAAGTTTTGACATGCCAATGGCGCCAATGATGGCTACCAGTTGAATGATGACTGCAGTAATAATAAGTTTGGTATTTTCCAGCTTTAATTCTTTTATACCAAAATCAATGGCCACCAGCATGACCGTTTGTACGCCCATACTGTAAAAAAAGAAAGCTGATAAAAAACGTTTCAGCACAGGCAGGTGTACCAGTTGATCCCATACTTTTTTCAATTCTAAAAACCCGTTTGCCAGTACATGTGTTTTAGATGCACGTTCAGATTTTGGACTAATAGGTAATATTTTAAAAGTAATCTGTGCAAAACATACCCACCAAACACCTACCAGCAGAAAAGTTATTTTTAAAGGAGTTGAACTATCCGGCATCAGCAGCACAAGGCCGAAGCCGATAAGCTGCATTAGTACGCTGCCAATATAACCAAATGAATAGCCTCTTGCACTCACCCTGTCCATGTCTTTTTCTTCCGCTATTTCAGGCAGGTAAGAATTATAAAAAACCTGGCTGCCATAAAAACCAATACCTGCAAACATTAAGCAGAATAAACCCAGGTATACATTGTCCTTATCAAAAAAATACAATAAGGAACAACTAAGTGCGCCCATATAACAAAAGAAGCGCATGAAATTTTTCTTATTGCCTTTATAATCTGCAATAGAAGAAAGAATGGGAGAGAGGAATGCAATCACTAAAAACCCTGCAGCCATTACATAATCTTTCAGTTCTGTGTTTACATAGGTTCTGCCCAAAAAATGAATGCCGTCCGGAAAATTTTTAAGTGAAGTTACCACCGCATAGTATGCCGGAAAAAAAGTAGTGGTGATAACCAGGTTATAGACTGAGTTGGCCCAGTCGAACATGGCCCAGCCATTAATTACTTTTTTAGAAGCAGTTTGCATAGTCTTGAATGTGAAAGAGTGAAAATATGAAAAAATACAAATGTAGAAATGTAAAAATATGCAAGTGTAAAAATGCCCATTCAAAGAAATCAGGTTACAATCACGGTGTTCAATTTTCCATATGGTAAGGAAAGGTAATTTTCGTTTTCATTACATCAATTGCTCATTAATGTTTAATTGTCATATTTCCACACTTGCCACATTTATCACATTGTATTAATGAATGGTGCCATTGTAAATAAGCGCCAAAACTATTATTCCAAGTATGATACGGTAGTAACCAAATAATTTGAAACCGTGCTTTTGCAAATAACCTATAAAAAATTTAATGGCCACTAAGGCCACAATAAACGCCACCACGCTGCCAATCAGCAGGGTGGTCATATTGTCCTTTGCAAAAACTTCCGGGTTATGTTTGTGTACATCATACAGGGTTTTTACAGAAGCTGCCAGCATGGTAGGCACCGCCAGGAAAAAAGAAAATTCTGCCGCTGTATGCCTGTCCAGGCGCTGGCTCAAACCACCAATAATGGTGGCGGCACTGCGGCTAAGACCCGGAAAAACAATTGACAAAACCTGGAAGCAACCAATGATAAAAGATTTTTTATTGCTTATCTGTACATCATCAAAGACTACAGGGTTTTTAAAGAAATTGTCTATAAACAATAATACGATACCACCTGCTATCATTACACAGGCAATAAATGTGAGATTTCCCAAAGCGGCATCAATATATTTTTTAAATAAAACGCCAAAAACAATAGCGGGTAAAAGTGCGATGATAAGTTTTATATAAAAATTGATTCTTTTAATATCCAGGAATTTTTTCCAGTACAATACCACTACCGATAAAATGGCTGCCAGTTGTATCACTACTTCAAACATTTCACGAAAAGCAGATTCTCCTTCGCCAATCAGCGGATTGGCAAATTTCATGTGTGCAGTAGACGAGATGGGTAAAAATTCAGTTAATCCTTCAATAATGGCAATGATAATGGCATGAATAGTACTCATAAATACGGGGGAGGTTTAATTTAGTTGCGCTAACATATATAAAAAAGGCGATGATTGCTCATCGCCACTGAATATTTATATACAAATCATTTATTTAAGCGTTGCTTTTGGGCTTTTTAAAGATAGCCACCACTTCCAGGCCCAGGCCGATAATAATCAGCAGGGGAGCAATGGTAATACGGGTTGTACTGTAGACTTCTTTCTGGTCGAACGACGTGGGGCTTGTACTCTTACCACCCGACATCAGCAGCATACCCAGGGCAATAACTACAATGCCGGCAATCATCCACACATAATTTTCTTTGGTGAAAAGTAGTCCTGTTGTTTTGGCGGGGCTTTGTTTTTTATCGCTCATATTCTTGTATTAAGGGTGCAATATAGGAAATTTTAAATGTCAGACATGGAACGTGAATCGTGACACGTGAAACGTTAGTAATTAATGGCGAGGAATCAGTTCTGCCCACTTGCCATTCAGCACTCCATTAATATAGATCGTCCAGCTTCATTTTCAGGTATTTAATAACGCTGCGGTGGGTACTGACAAAAGATATTACTACTCCCAGCAGGATGATTGAAATGAAGAGAATAGAGAGCAGCGTATAATCGCGCAGCGCCTTTATTTCTGGCAGCCATTTTTCTGCAAAAATGATTACCCCGATTATCACTGCCACAGCAATAATGCCGCTCAGCGCACCATTGATAACAGCGCGTGTATTCATGGGTTTGGCAATAAATCCGCGGGTAGCGCCAACCATTTGCATGGTTTTAATAAGAAAACGGTTGCTGAACATAGCCAGCTTAATGGTATTGTCTATCAGTACAATTACAAGTATTGAAATAACCACGGCTACTACCAGTAAAATGATGCTGATTTTGCGGATAATATTATTGAGGCTGCTTACCAGTGATTGGGGATACTGCACATCACTAACGGCGATGTTTTGCACCAGTTCAGCCTGCATATTTTGCATGGAGTCTGTTACGGCATAATCGCTTCTTACTTTAAAATTGATACTGGCAGGAAGGGGATTGTTCTGTAAAACGCCTACCCAGTCTTTGTTTCCATCTTCCAGGTATTTTTGACGGGCTAATTCTTTGCTGACATATTCAGACGACTTAACGTAAGGGCGGGTATTAATATAGTCAACCAGGGCGGTGCTGTCTTTGGCTGATACATTTTCTCTTACGTATACCCTTACTTCCACATTTTCTTTAAAATACTGACCCAATTTATTGGCATTAATAACCAGCCAACCCAGTACACCCAGCATAATTAAGATAACGGATACCCCCAGAATGGCCATGAAATAAGATGGCTGGGAACGTTTGCTGGATGATTTACCAAATTGCACCATAACGCTATTGATTTAATGGAATCTGCACCAATTTTGAAAGGGGCAAAAATAGCGGATTCTGCAGCACAATTGCTATTTTTGCGGCCTCTTTAACGATGGCGCTCCGCAAAATATTTCAGCCGGGTTGAATGAAACAGGTAATTAAGATTTTTTTAAGTCTTCTGTAACAAATTGAAACAGACCAGGCGATTGAGCGATTGTCACTTATAGCCCCAAAGGGCTTAATATCCATAGTTCGGGGTGCAACACCGGGAAATAAATGAAATTCGGAATAAACCCTGCAGGGGTTGAATACCCCCGGACATACATTTGCGGGATTTGTAGTTTATGCGGGCGCTTCCGGGTGATATAAAGAACAGGAGTGCGACGCAAGTAAAGATGCCCAAAGAACAAATGACTCGGCCACAAAATAATTAACGCATACTTATAATGGATTACAATTTCAGAAAGATTGAGCAGGAATGGCAGAAAAAATGGACGGAGACGGAAGCCTATAAAGTGAGCAATGCATCGTCTAAACCGAAATTTTATGTGCTGGATATGTTTCCTTACCCCAGCGGTACCGGACTGCATGTAGGCCACCCGCTTGGCTATATTGCCTCGGATATTTATGCGCGCTATAAAAGATTGAAAGGGTTCAATGTATTGCACCCGATGGGCTATGATAGTTTTGGATTGCCCGCAGAGCAGTATGCACTGGAAACCGGGCAGCACCCTGCTGTAACCACGGAAAAAAACATTGCTACTTTCCGCAGTCAGCTGGATAAAATTGGCTTTTGTTTCGACTGGAGCCGTGA
>JBDSOC010000109.1:0-20004 GCA_039915085.1 Chitinophagaceae bacterium | reverse complement strand
TACAATAAACAATCCCGCAATAATAAATATAAATACCCGTACTTATATGACTCTTTCTACATATATATCACATACTGTTATGAATACCCGCATCCATGCAAAGGCCGGCTTACCGTCTTTCTTTTTCGCGATGAAAACCACGGGCTCAGCCGTTCCGGTGCAAGTACTGCGTATCTTCGCAACAAGAATCATCAATACATAATCACATGCGATTACTGATTATCCTTTTTTGTTCAACTGTAATCCTGTTGCCTGTTGTGTCAATTGGCCAGGCAAAGCCGGGCCGGAGCTTTCATGACTGTGCCCAATGTCCGGAAATGATGGTTGTACCCGCCGGACATTTTATTATGGGCTCTCCGCAGGATGAACAAGGCCGTGACAGTATAGAAGGTTTCCAGCATACAGTGACCATCGGTTCTTTCGCTGTCGGTAAATTTCATATCACCCGCGCAGAGTGGGAATATTTTGTTACATCTACGAAACGCCCAGTAGCGATGGGTTGCGCCTGGAGTGGTTTACCGGGAGCAAAGCCCTGGGCCCTGAACCCTGCTGCTTCGTGGGATCACCTGGGTTTTCCGCAAGATGATACGCATCCCGCTATTTGTCTGAGTTGGGCCGATGCCAACGACTACATAGCCTGGTTAAGCAAAACAACCGGATTCGTCTACCGGTTACCGTCAGAAGCAGAATGGGAGTATGCAGCACGTGCTGGAACCACGACCGCTTTTCCATGGGGAAAAAAAGGTTCACACGAATACGCGAACTATGGCGCTGATTCCGGCTGGACGGGTATCGCTACCGGCAGGGATAAATGGGCAGGTACTTCTCCTGTTGGTTCCTTTCCGCCCAACGCCTTTGGGTTATACGATATGCCTGGCAACGTCATGCAATACACCGCTGATTGTTTTGCTGCTTCCCCGGATCAAAAAGATTCCTGTACCAGCAGGATTATCCGGGGAGGCGATTGGGGTGACCCGCCACGCATGCTGCGATCGGCCTTTCGTAACTGGACACCTGCACGCGGATCAACGTTGGCGAATTACCGGAGTGCAGGTCTGGGCTTAAGGGTGGTAAGGGACGTGAAATAATCAAAAATAGTAATTGCTTTACTTTAGTGTAGCACAATGAAATTATAAAACGCTCCTTTTCATTAATAACTATGCTCCTTTTAATAAGAAATGCCATTTGTTTGTAAATCGAAAAAAACGTATATAAATTTCTTCCTGAAAATTTGATACACACCGGCTGGAATTCAAACTATAAATACTGTTGATTAGAGGTTGAAAGCCGGTTACCGCAACTCCTTTTTATTTACTATTTTTATAGCGCACATCAACCAGATTACGGTAGCCACAAACTATATGCATGATATCGGACATAAAACAGGATGCTCTCTTTGAACATTACAGCAGCCTCCAGCATTTTTATGATGAATTATTAGACGCAGATGGTAATCCCCGCCCCAACTGGAAAACTTTTTTTCATTCATTCGGCAAACTTGGCAACGATGAGATCATGAGCCGCAACCAGGATATGCTGCGCCTCATGAAAGAAAATGGTGTTACTTATAATATTTACGATGATCCCGCAGGCCTTAACCGTCCCTGGAAATTAGACCTGATTCCTTTTCTTATCAATAAAGAAGAATGGCAAAAAATTGAATCGGGCCTCATACAACGGGCACGCCTGCTGGACCTGGTACTGAAAGATATTTATGGCAGCCAGGAACTAATAAAACTCGGGCTGCTCCCTATGGAACTGGTGTATAACCATGCCGGTTTCTTACGTCAGTGCCATGGTATTAAACAGCCGGGTAAACACAATCTTATTTTTTATGCAGCTGATATTGCCCGCAGTGCAGATGGCAAAATATGGATTGTAAACGATCGTACACAGGCGCCATCCGGCTCTGGTTATGCCCTTGAAAACAGGATGGCCATGGCGCGTGTACTGCCTGAATTGTTTAATGGCTTAAAAGTGCGCCGCCTCTCTGCCTATTTTAATGCCCTTAGAAATGCACTTACCGAAATTGCACCGGGCAAAAATCCCAATCCACGCATTGTAATACTTACGCCCGGCCCCAGCAATGAAACTTATTTTGAACATTCTTACCTCGCTTCTTTTCTTGGATACACACTGGTGCAGGGAAACGATCTGATGGTGAAAGACAATTATGTATGGCTGAAAACATTGAGCGGACTTGAAAAAGTAGATGTAATCCTCCGCCGGGTAGACGATGTGTATTGCGATCCGCTTGAATTAAGAGAAGACTCACAGTTAGGTGTACCCGGTTTATTACATGTTTTGCGTTGTGGCAATGTTAGTATTGCCAACCCGCTTGGCAGCAGTGTACTGGAAAACCCCGGGCTGATGCCTTTCTTAAACAATATTGCCAAACATTTACTGGGTGAAGAACTGATTATGCCTACCATCGCTTCCTGGTGGTGCGGCCAACCGGAGGAAATGGATTATGTACTGGACAATATCAAATCACTGGTAATTAAAAAAATTTATAAGGATACTACCCGCAGTACATCGGTTGACGGTGTATCGCTCAGCGCAAAACAAATAGCCGGTTTGAAAGAACAGATAAAAGCTCATCCATCCATATATGTAGGGCAGGAGAAAATTAATTTCTCTTCTACTCCATCTTTAAACAATGGAAGAGTAGAACCACGCAATGCCTTATTCAGAAGTTTTCTTGTAAGTCATAATGGTGACTACATTGCTATGACTGGTGGATTAACCCGCACTACTGCCAACCTGGGAAATTTTATTATTTCCAACCAGCAGGGCGGCATCAGTAAAGACACCTGGATCATTTCTCCGGAACCGGGACGCATATTAAATGTGCGGAAAGAATTAGAAAGAAATTATGTGGCCGCACACAATGGTGCATTGCCCAGCCATACAGCAGAAAATCTTTTTTGGGTAGGCAGGTATACGGAACGCGTATTGGGTAATGCCCGGTTCCTGCGCACAGTGATGCAGTTTATTGCAGAAGGAAATAATTTACTTTCTGATAGTGATACGCAGTCTGAACAAAACCTGCTGATGTCACTTACCCATTTCACTACAACCTATCCCGGATTTGCAGGAGATGATGACGATGAAAAATTTGAAAATCCGTGGAAAGAATTACGTGATGTTTTATTTAATGAAACCAGGACGGGCAGCCTGAGCTATAATTTGTCTTTATTTAAAAAAGCCGTATACGCAGTAAGAGATCATTGGTCAACTGATACATGGCGGGTACTGCGCAGTATTGAAGAAGAGTGGGCCAATATTGATGCAGCTTCACACTCAGGACATCATCGCATGCTGAGTGCATTGGATAACCTGATTACTTCTATGGTGGCTTTTATAGGTTTAAACCGCGAAAGTATTTCGCGCGAACAGGGATGGGTGATGCTGGATACAGGCCGTAAAATGGAACAAAGCCTTTTATTAATTACCATGCTCCTTTCCACGCTTGTAAAAAAGCACGACGACCAAACGGAATATGATTTACAGGAAGCGGTATTAGTTAGTAATGAAAGCCTTGTTAATTACAGGTACAAATACAGGGCACCTATACAATTGCCCCTGGTGCTGGATCTGATGCTGCTTGATCCAAATAATCCGCGTTCACTGCTGTACCAGTTAGACCGTCTGAAAGCATACCTGTCACAACTTCCCAAATCGCCATCCGGGCATACACTTGCTGAGCATGAGCGGCTGGTACTTGAGGCCTATACCCTGCTGAAACTTTCTGATAAAGATGAATTGACCATGGCCAATCACGATAGTTCCCGGCATGAAAAACTGCATACATTTTTATCATCCATGAACACCTTTTTACTGGCTATTCCGGGCGCGGTTTCAAAGAAGTATTTTAACCATGCTGAAACGCAGAAACAATTGTTTTCTGCTGATATTATTACCTGATAAAGATTGTATAACGAATTGCAACACTATCTCCTGCCTTTGGATAAGGAATAAAAGACTGAGTTCAAAAAATACATCTATTGCTCTATAAAATTGTACATACCACCAGTTATACTTACAGCGAGCCCGTAAGTATTTGTCATAATATAGCAAGGCTGGTACCACGTTCTTTTGATAAACAATTTTGTAAAAAGTCAGTGGTAACTATCAGCCCGCAGCCTGGTTCAACGAGTGAGTACGAAGATTTTTTTGGAAACAAAGTGATGTATTTTGCCATTCAGCAGGAGCATAAAAAACTGACTGTAACGGTTTCTTCCGAGGTAGAAAAAATCAACCGGGATAACCCTGAAATGAATTTATATGCAGCTGTCTCCTGGCAGGAAGTAAAAGACCTGGCAAAACAATCCACAACAGCATGGTTGGATGTTCACCAATATATACCGGAAACAATTTTTACTGCTGCTACGCCAGAGATAATGGCCTATGCACTGGAATCCTTTACGCCCGGTAAACCAATGTTTGATGCCACCTCTCATTTAATGCAGCGGATATACCAGGATTTTGAATTCAAACCCGGTTTTACGACTATTTCTACCCCCCTTTCTGAGGTAATTAAAGCCCGCAAAGGTGTTTGCCAGGATTTTGCACACCTTGCTATTGCCTGTGTAAGATCGGTTGGTTTGCCAGCCCGTTACATCAGCGGCTACCTGGAGACGGTTGCTCCGCCTGGAAAAGAAAAGCTGGCCGGCGCAGATGCTTCCCATGCCTGGTTCTCTGTATACATACCCTATATGGGCTGGGTTGATTTCGACCCTACCAATAACCAACTAGCTGATAATCATTATATTACTGCCTGTTGGGGGAGAGATTATGCAGATATTGCGCCGTTGAAAGGAGTTATCATTAACAGTGGTCCCCATCAATTATCCGTATCAGTTGATGTAAGAAAAATAGGGTAACTACTTGCAGGAACATAATTGGTTTACGCAAAAAGAATAGGAGAAGTACTTGCGTGGCTATAATTATTTATCTATTTTTGTCTTCCCTCCAAATATTTACATATCCTAAAAAAGACGCATTTATACTCCTGGAAAGAGAAATAATCCATTTAATCCGCGTATTACCCTAAACTCAATAACCCCTTGCCATGAAACACACGCCATTAAACCTTCGCCTGGCATTAACAAGTTTGATGTTTGCCAGCTTTTATTTGTTATCCGCACAAACACAGGTAAAATTAAAATACAATAACTCTTCCGTATACGCCGGTATTGAAGTAGGGTCAAAAGGTGTAAAGATGAGTATACTTGAAGTTGGCAAAGACGCCAAGACAACCGGGTCTTTTGCTATTTTAAAAGATACTTCCATTAATACAGATTTTATTTCCTTTCTGTATCCTAATTTTTTAGCTACGCTCAATGGTTTGTCCGGATTGTATAACCTGGCCATTAAAGAATACAAGATATCTCCCAAACGTGTATTTACAGTTGTAAGCAGTGGTGTAAAAATGCAGGCAGAAAAAGAAAATAAAAAGGAATGGATCACTAATCTTGTTGATTCATTTAAACTAAGAACAAAAGAATCCAAACGACAGGTAGAAATAGTAGATGTAGTAGATGAAGCACGCCTTTCTCATCTTGGCATTGTGCCCGATAATGACCGGTACAATACTTTTTTAATTGATATAGGAAGTGGCAATACAAAAGGTGGTTATTTTCCCAATGGTAATATCAAAGATTTTAAATTGTTCCAGGTAAACTGGGGAACAAAAAGTACTGCCAATGCAACAGATAAAAAATGCGGGGATGATAAGAGCCTTGTAACTTTTTATAAACAACTCGCTAAGACAGCTACGGAAGCTGAGAATACCGGGATTATCTATGCCGTTAATGAAAGTGGCGCATACCCCAAAAGTGATAATATTGCTTTTAGCGGTGGCATTGCCTGGTCCGTGGCCACACTCCTCCATCCTGAAATGAATGAGCGGTCAACCGTACCTGTTACCTATGATGAAGTGGCGGCGTTTTGCGAAAAAATTTATACCGACTACAGTTCCTTTTCTGATTTCTACCTGGTTAAAAATATTAAAGACAGGAACATGGATCTGGAGGCCGCTGCAAAAGAAATAAAAAGGGTGCACCAGGTATTTGATCAGCGCTCACTGATGGCCGGCAGCAGGTTGCTGCTTAAAATAATGCGCCAGTTTGAATCTGTAAACGAAAAGAAAGATTTTTTCCTTGTTAAAAATGGCCAGGTGGGCTGGGTATCAGCTTATGTGGACCAGGAAATCAATGATAAAGAGAATTAATTCGCCTGACCTCCTGTCTGATGTCCATTACCCGGTGCCATCATCTGACGGAGAAGGAAGTTGTTCAACGTTTCCATTTACTAAAAAATGCCCGCCCTGCGGTCAGACGGAGATGTCAGACCGGTACGCAACAGCCTCTGACAAAAAAGTACCAGCATCTGCAAATATTTCTACGCATTATTCTGCGATATTGTGCCTGCCAGTTTATTAACTTTAGGTAATACCAATATTCTGATTAACAACACTTCTATTTTCCGGGTATTACTTTACATTCATTTAGTAACTGCTAATAGCCAGCAGCTAAAAGCTATTTAATCATATTGCCATGAAATTTCTATTGCCAGCATTGCTACTATTTTCTTTGTTCCAGGTACAGGCCCAGACCAACCCCGTAGGTATTTTTGATAACCACACAGATATTGGCCATCCAAAAAATGCAGGTTCCGCAGTGTACAATCCTGCTACGCAAAGCTACCAGCTTACAGGCTCAGGTTATAATATTTGGTTTGAGAGGGATGAACTGCATTATGCGTATAAAAAACTCAAAGGTGATTTTATACTGACAGCCAACTTTGCATTTACCGGAAAAGGTACCGACGCTCACCGTAAAATAGGCTGGATGGTACGTGAATCGCTTAACGATAACGCGGCACATATGAGTGCCGTAGCACATGGAGACGGGTTAACGGTTTTACAATGGCGCGTAGTAAGGGGTGCTTTTATGAGAGACCCGCAGGATGAAATTTTTCCTTCTAAAAAACACTACCAAATCTTACAATTAGAAAGAAAAGGCAAAACAATGATACTGCGTGCAGCTCAGGTAAATGAACCTTTTCAATTAATTGGCACACATGAAATGCCCGATATGCCTGATTCAGTCTACGCAGGTTTGTTCATTTGTTCCCATAACCCGGCAATAACTGAAGAGGCAAGAATATGGAATGTGCGCATAGACAAACCCGTTATAGAAACCTACAACCCTTATAAACAAGGCTGGATAGGCAGCCGCCTTGAAGTAATGAGTATAGCCGACGGAGAAAGGAAAATTGTCTATGAAGCTAAAACGGGTTTTGAAGCACCCAACTGGATGCCCGGCGGAAAAAAATTATTGTTTAACCAGGGTGGATCTTTGTACACCATCCCGGTAGAAGGCGGCACCCCGGAAAAATTAAATACCGGCGATGCAAACAAACTTAATAACGATCATGGCATATCATTCGATAAGAAAAAAATTGCCATCAGTCACCAGCGCCAGGGCCTTCCCGGTAACGGATCAACTGTGTACGTATTACCACTGGAAGGTGGCATGCCCAAACTGGTTACAGAAAAAACACCTTCTTATTTTCACGGCTGGACGGCAGACAGCAAAGAAGTTTTATATGTAGCACAACGCGACAGCCTTCCTGTTTACAATATTTATAAAAGTAGTATTGACAATGGTAAAGAGGTACAGCTTACATTTAATACCAGCGGGCATGTAGACGGGCCTGAATCTTCTCCCGATGGAAAATATATTTATTACAACGGCAGCCAAACGGGTACCATGCATATTTACCGGATGAAGCCGGATGGCAGCGCTAAAGAACAACTGACTTTTGATGAATACAATAATTGGTTTCCGCACATTTCGCCCGATGGAAAATGGATGGTATTTATTTCTTTTTTACCCGATACTGATCCAAATGATCACCCGCCTTATAAAAGAGTTATGTTAAGACTGATGCCCGTAGCGGGTGGCGCGCCAAAAGTAATTGCTTATATGTATGGAGGTCAGGGCACACTCAATGTAGCCTCATGGTCGCCGGACAGCAAGCAGATTGCTTTTGTAAGTGATGCTGAAAAATTTGATAACTAACGACAGCAGTATTTTTTCATCACAGGGGAAATTGAGATTTTCGCAAAGGGAAAGAAGTTCCCTTTTGTACTCCGTGTATGCCTTCTATACCTCCGTGGTAAATTTATTTTTTTGGCTTTACCGGTTCTTCCTCATGTTTTAGGTATACCATCAGTTTGTCATTGATATAATGCAGCATGTCCTCGCTGCTGGCATTCCTGCAAAATATATAAGAAGGTCTGTAACGTAACATAAACTGTAATAAGGAATCTCCACGGAGGTTGGTTAAATTTCCTACATAGCGGCGGCTGAATGCATAATCAACAAAGTCCTGCTCTTCCTGGTATTCCAGGTTTTTTCTCATTTTTTTATCCTTGCTTCTTTTAGAGAAAAAACCGATGGGGCTGATGGCAATACCCACGCCGTTGGAAGGGCCATTTCTTGAAATCATTTCCCTTTTAGACTTATCATAAAAAGCACTGTAATCCTCCCTCCTCCCCAAAGAATCTGATAAATAATTGGGATTTCTTACCGTAACATTTTTCAGGTAAGTATTTTTCAGGCTCATGGTAACATCATAACCCGCATCAATCATATAATTAAGCACTTTTACGGTATCCGGCAGATACCCAACTGAAGTAATAATTACTTTATCTCCTTCTTTGGCTTCTATAGAATATTCACCATCCTTTGAAGAAAGTGAATATACTTTTTTTGTAGCATTAAATATAGTGGTAGAGGCCAATACTGAATCTGTTTGCCTGTCATATATCTTTCCCTTCAGCAATTGCTGCGCCCTTGCGTTATCCAATATAAATAAGACAATAAGAAAACTGATAATACACCGCATACTGCACTCAAATTAAACATCTCACCGCCTGATATTGGTTTGACAGGCAAAATATTTTGTTAAAAAGAGGAAAGCTAAATTTTATTTCTGATTTCAATCCCGGCTGACTTAGAAAGCAACTGAAACATATTATACACAAGGCATGTTGATGGGATTACAGAAATTATTTTTCATAAAGAATATCCTTCCCGCATTTGTTAAAGATGAGGAGCGGGCAAAAGCGCCCGCTGTAGCGGAAATTATTTTTGGTTCAATAAAAATTCCGTAAAGCCGGAAAATGATGAAAAAATATGCAGCAGCAATGAAAGGATTTATAAAGATAAATTCAATTGAATAAACTGGCACAACAGTTTTACTGTATGCGCCGTTATATGAAACAATATCAACATGCTTTCAATAATCAAAAAAAATCCCCCTCAACATGCATAGATGCTGAAGGGGACTTAATCCTTTTTCTGAATAGTTTATTTTTTGCCCGTAGATTTACCGGCTGATTTTTTTTTGGGTGCAGCCCTCTTCGTCGGAGCGCTTTTTTTAACCGCGCTTTTCTTTTTGGGAACTTTTGCACCCGCTTTACGTGCTTCTGACAATCCAATAGCAATAGCCTGCTTGCGGCTTGTTACTTTTTTTCCGCTACTACCGCTTTTTAAAGTACCTCTCTTTTTCTCCTCCATTACTTTTTTTACTTTCTCTCCTGCCTTTTTAGAATATTTTGCCATAATTCATTTTTTTAAAAATTAGCAGCTAAGTATAAAAATAGAAGCTATTTACTTCATCCCTTTTTTAATATCTTTTATTCTCATCAGGTGATGTTCAATAACAGGTATCGTATTATCAGCAAAAGTTTTTACAGCTGCATCTGAAACCTTTGCGGAAGCCTTCTTAAATAAATCAAGTGTTTCCTCATGTCCTTTTACCATTGCACTTACATAGGCTTTGTCAAAATCAGCCCCACTTTTTTTATTTAAATCATCTGCCATTTTTTGTTCATCTGCACCGGGCTCAGCAGGTAAAGTCACATTACGCTCAGCTGCCAAAGCTTTAATTTTTTCATTGGCTCCGCCATGATCAGCTATCATCATATCAGCAAAATGCTGCACTGCGGTGTCCTTTGCTTTATCTTTCGCAAGTTGCGCAAGTTTAACTTCAGCCATTCCACCATTAGCGGCTTTAACTAAAAATGCGGTGCTTTCTTCGTCTGTTTTAATGGGTTCTATTACAGAAGCAGGTGAATCCGTTTTTATTGCATTTACAGAATCTGCCTTTTCTACACTATCTTTTGATGCCTGGTTATTGCAGGAAGCAAATATTATAGCTGCTGCGGCAAACATTGCTAAGGTCTTTTTCATAATTGATATATTTTTTCTAACAGGCAGAAATATTCGTGCCAGCAGCATCCCTGCGTTCTTTATCAACCGCCTGCATTATTATGGGAATCTATTTCCACAATAATCAGGTACTATTTAATCTTTTTAAAGGAATAATTACGCTTAATGTACTTATTCAAATAGGTACCTTTTGACCCTGAATTTTTCATTGCCTGGTAAATTCCGGGCGGCACTTTTTTGTAATCATACACTGCACCTGATACAAATACCACACGGAGTGTGGCAGATGCCGCATCATATATCATATTGTCTACAACAGAAGATGGCATAACTGTAAATGAAGTACTTTATTAATGGTTTCCGGCTCACTCCCAAAATTCATTTATCAAATCCTGGTTCTTTTTACCAGGCCATATTGCCCGAACTGATATGATAGACTTTAAATTCACCCGCTGCCAGTGTAAAACTTTGCCGCCTTTTAATTTGTAATGGCTTGTCTGAAAAAAGGTCATTATAATTTCCCGGTAAAGCAGGATGATCCAGCTTAAAATCTGCTTTTTCTTTCGAAAGATTTAAACACACCAGTACTTTATCCTGCTGGCGCCTGCATAAATAAACAAGGACATCTGAATGCAGGGTAGCAAGTATAAGCACTGAAGCATTCTCCTGCAGTGCTTTATTTTTTTTCCGGAACTGTAATAGGGTGTGATAAAAATCATTTAATGTAACATCTCCCTCCCAATCAATAAAATCTTTTTCAAAAAAAGCAAGCCGTTTCACGTTGGGTTTTTCCTGCCCCGAATAAATAAGCGGGATACCCGGCCATGTACAACTGAATACTGCCATTGCTATTGCTGCCACGCCGTATTTTTCATATTCTGTACCCCAATAGGTATTTTCGTCGTGGTTAGAAGTGAAAAGTAATTTTCTTGAACCAATTGGATATTTTGAGTAATTGTTCAGTATAGGAATTATATCAGCCAATACCATTTCGCCTTTCATGTATTTATCCATTGCACGCATGGCTTCCCAGCCATAGGTTACATCAAAGACCTCGTGGTATTCTGGAATTTCACATTCAGCGAGCCAGAAAAGTGGTTTTACAGCATCACATTCGCCCCTTGCTTCTATCCAGAAATCAATGGGCACCGTGCGGGCCATATCGCAACGAAAACCATCAATATCAAATTCTCTCACCCAGTATTGCATGGATTGAATCATTTCAAGCCTCATCTCAGGAATGGTATAATTTAAATCTATTACATCTACCCAACCGTGCAAATCAGTAAAGTTACCTTTATCATCCTTATGGTACCAGCCCGGATACTTCGTTGTCCATTGGTGGTCATATCCAGTATGATTGGCTACCCAGTCAATTATTACCTTCATTCCAAAATTATGTGCAGTGATAATAAGATTTTTAAAATCTTCAGTTGTTCCATAAACCGGATCTATATCTGTATAGGAACTGGCCGCGTAATAGCTCCCAAATGTTCCTTGTCTTTTCTCAACACTGATCGGTGTAATTGGCATCAGCCAGAGAATTTCAATACCCATTTTGTGCAGACGCGGAATATGTTTTATAAATGCCTGCAAGGTGCCTTCATGTGTATACTGTCTTACATTGACTTCATATATGTTACTGCCATTTGCCCAGGAAATAATTGGGAAAGCTACACTCATTATAAATTATAATTGTATAACATACCAAACAAGTACTGTACCATTCAGCAACTAAGCTTCTATACAATTTGGTGAGCATATTATTTACCTTTTTTACTTAACAATGCGGGTGGATCTGCTATTTGTGCAGTTATTTTCCCAGGTGTTTAGTAAGGCTTTACAATTGGTGTAAAAAACGCAAATACCAGGTTTTTTGATTGGTACAAGAGAAGCCGGCCTGTTATGTCAAACTCATGCGCTGGAAAAAAGTCTGTATACATGCTATGCCAACTCATTGGCCGTTAGTATTTGAGAACAGCAGTTACCTCCCATTGCATAAAAGGGTTCTACTTGCCGCGGTTTAATTTCCGGGCATGCCATTTGGTAGGTTTCAAAATGACATCAATATTATTCACTAAAAAAATATATAAATGCCAAATGTTAAAACAGCTCCTGTAAAGAGCAAAAAAACCGCGCCCAGTTCGCAGAAGGGCGCAGGTCAGGGTAATTCTCAACTCGATAAATATTTTACAGATTCTCTGAAAGATATTTATTGGGCAGAAAAACAATTGACCAGGACGCTTCCTAAAATGCAAAAGGCCGCAACTACAGAAGAATTAAAAAGTGCAATTGAAGATCACCTGGTACAAACTGAAGAGCATATCTCCAGGCTTGAGCAGGTATTTGAAATTCTTGGAAAGAAAGCGCAGGCAAAAAAGTGTGATGCTATGGAAGGCATTATAAAAGAAGGAGCTTCTATTGTAGCAGAAACAGAAGATGGCAGCATGACACGCGATGTAGGTATTATTATGGCAGCGCAAAAAGTTGAACATTATGAAATTGCAACTTATGGTGCGTTGGTTACGCTGGCAAAAACAATGGGATTGGATGACGCCGCAAATATATTGTATCAAACCCTTGAAGAAGAAAAACAAACTGATGCAGGTTTATCAGCAATAGCTGAAAATAATATTAACTGGGAGGCAGAAATGGAAGATAGCGGTGAGGAAGAATAAGTTTTTTCGGGACGGCCAGGGCTTGCTCCCTGGCTTTTTTAAATACATTACTCTCTTCTATAGTTATCCGTAGAAAATTATCGCAATTGTGTAAATGTTTTCACATTCTACGCTTCAATTTTGGCAGCATCATATACAGGATAATTCCGATGCATTGTTAAACCAATAAAAATATTTCTTATGATTGAAAGGGACGGTTACACAGCAAGTTTGTGGCAGGCTTCCGCAAAACCATATGAAAGCAGGAAAATATCAGCAAAAAATAATTCGTACGATGTAATTATAGTTGGCGGGGGCATTACAGGAATTACTACAGCGCTTTTACTGCAAGAGGCAGGCAAACGATGCCTTTTACTTGAAGCCCGCAATCTTTGTTTTGGTACCACAGGCGGAACAACCGCGCATCTTAATACTTTACTGGATACTCCATATACAGATATAGCAAAAAACTTTGGTAAAGAGAAGGCAAAACTGGTGGCCAGTGCCGCTGCTGATGCTATTTCACTGATACGCAGCAATATTCAGAAGTATTCCATCAGTTGTGAATTTAAAGAAGCTGATGCTTATTTATTTGCACAAAATACAAGTCAGGAAAAAGAATTGCAGGCAATATTTGAAGCTTCAGCAGAAGCAGGTTTGAATGTGAAGTATGATAATGCATTACCATTCCAGGCTCCGTTTACAAAAGCAATGAAAACTGGAGGTCAGGCAAAATTTAATCCGGTTGATTATGTATATGGTCTTGCAAAAGCATATGAAGCCTTGGATGGTATAATCATACAGGACTGCCGCGTAACAGCTGTTAAAAATGATAATAACATAGAGGTGGTAACCACCCAGGGAAGTTTCACCGGTACGGATATCATATATGCAACCCATATTCCGCCAGGTATAAACCTATTGCATTTGCGTTGTGCTCCTTACCGTACATATGCAATGGCCCTAATACTGGAAGATGAAATTTATCCTAAAGATTTGGTTTATGACATGGAAGACCCTTATCATTATTACCGCTCACAAAAGGTTGGTTGCAGTGAATATTTAATTGCTGGTGGCAAGGATCACAAAACGGGTGATGAAGAAAATACTGAATATTTATTTACTGAACTGGAAGCTACCATAAGAGAAAACTTCAATGTAAAAGAAATAGTTTATAAATGGTCGTCGCAATATTTTGAGCCTGCAGACGGGCTGCCTTATATTGGCCATTTAACAGGTCATCCTCATAATATGTATGTAGCAACCGGGTTTGGCGGTAATGGTATGACTTATAGCCATATTGCCGCAAATATACTCAGCAGTATTTTATTAAACCGGGAGAACCCGCTTATAGAACTGTTTAACCCTAACCGCGTAAAACCTGTTGCGGGTTTCACTAATTTTATTTCACACAATGCAGGTGTAGTAAGCAATTTTGCCGGCAAATTATTTTCTGGTGAAAAAATATATGAACTGGCTGAGTTGGCACCGGGTGAGGGAAAAATTGTGAAATATGAAGGCGAAAAAATAGGCTTGTATAAAGATGATAACGGAAAATTACATGCAGTAAACCCGGTCTGTACCCATATGAAATGTGAAGTAAGCTGGAACGGCGCTGAACGCTCCTGGGATTGTCCCTGCCACGGTGCCCGGTATGATTGTGATGGAAAAGTAATTACAGGGCCTGCGGATCATTCACTGGAAGTAATTAATATCCCACTGCTTGAAAATAAAGCACAGCATTAATGAAAAACCGCTGCATGGCAATCCGGTCATATTATAGTAAAATAATTCTAAAAAATGTCTTTAGCTGTTTATAAAAAGAAACGTTCATTTAAAGAAACCCCGGAACCCTCTGGTGGTAAAGCCACTTATCAGCAACTTCGGTTCGTCATTCAAAAACATGACGCATCGCATTTGCATTATGATTTCCGCCTGGAAATGGAAGGCGTATTAAAAAGCTGGGCAGTTCCCAAAGGTCCGTCCACAGATCCTTCCATAAAACGTTTGGCGATGATGGTAGAAGATCATCCATATGATTACCGCAATTTTGAAGGCATCATACCCAAAGGGCAATATGGAGGTGGAACTGTTATTGTGTGGGATGAAGGCACCTACGAATCTGCGGAAGGCGAATTTACCGATAAGAAATCTATGGAAAAAAATCTTTTGCATCAATTGCATAAAGGGAAAATTATTTTTACCCTCCACGGTGAAAAACTAAAAGGTGAATACGCATTGGTGAAATCTTCTTACCGCGGGGAAAATTCATGGTTGCTGATGAAAGTAAAAGATAAACACGCGAAAGAAACTGATATCACTAAAAAAGAAAAATCAGTTATATCAGGCAAGACGATCAAACAAATGGAAAAAACACCGGATAAAGTATACGGCCGGCGTACTGTTAAGCGCAACACTCATAAAAAGGAAGCGATAATTTCAAAAAAAAAAATTAAAGCAGAAGGTACAGGTGTAAGAACAAAATTCCCCGCCACCCTCTCTCCAATGCTGGCAACCCTGGTGGATAAACCCTTTGATGCAGAAGATTGGCTATACGAAGTAAAATGGGATGGATACCGCGCTGTGGCTCATCTAAACAAAGGAAAGGTCGAACTTAAGTCACGAAACAATAAATCCTTCAATGAAAAGTTTTATCCCGTATATGAAGCGCTGAAAGAATTGAAATTGGATGTTGTACTGGACGGTGAAATTATTGTATCCTCCGACGAAGGCGTTTCTAATTTTGGAGAATTACAAAATTGGCGTAGTGAAGCTGACGGACGTTTGATTTATTATGTTTTTGATGTGCTGTGGCTGAACGGGTACTCACTATTGGATTTGCCCCTACTTGAACGACGTGAAAAATTATTAGCACTAATTCCTGATAATGAAACAATCCGTGTAAGCCAGACTTTTAATTCTACCGGTACTGAATTTTTTAAAGTTGCCAGCAGTATGAAACTGGAAGGAATCATGGCAAAAAAAGCAGACAGTATTTATGAGCCAGGAGCAAGAACCAAAGATTGGCTTAAAATAAAAGTTGCCCGCCGGCATGAAGTAGTCATTGGTGGTTATACCCGAAATGAAGGAAGTGCAAAAAAATTCAGTTCATTGCTGGTCGGCCTTTTTGAAAAAGGAATACTTAATTATACAGGAAAAATTGGAACAGGCTTCTCTGATGAATTACAGGATGAATTAATAAAACGGTTCAAACCATTAGTGCGCAAGACTGCGCCATTTGATACTGAACCGGATATCAATAAACCTTCACGTTTCCGCCCAAATCCGCCAAAGGCGAAAGCAACCTGGTTAAAACCGCAATTGGTTTGTGAAGTTTCTTATGCAGAAATTACCAGTGATGGTGTAATGCGTCATCCTTCTTTTGAAGGAATGCGGGAAGATAAGAAAGCCACAGATGTAAAAACGGAAAAAGCAGCTCCGGCAAAAAAAATAATTAAAGAATCTGTTTTGCATAAAAATAAGATTATACAAAAAGAAACGAAATCAGCGCGAAAATCTTTGCTCAATCCCACCGAGGAAACGCAGGTTAAAAAAATCAACGGGCACGAATTGAAATTCACCAACCTGGGTAAAATTTATTGGCCTAAAGAAAAAATTACCAAGCGCGATATGCTGAACTATTACTACCAGGTGGCGCCTTATATTTTACCTTACCTGAAAAACAGGCCGCAATCAATGAACCGGCACCCGGATGGTATTAATGGTGAAAGTTTCTATTTCAAAGACGTAACCGGGAAAGCGCCCGCCTGGGTGGAAACATTCCTGTACCATAGCGATGCGGATGATCGCGACAGGAATTATCTGGTGGCAAAAGATGAAGCAAGTCTTTTATACATGGCATCACTCGGTTGTATTGAAATGAATCCATGGCACAGCAGGGTAGAAACGGAAGACTATCCTGACTGGTGCATTATTGATCTGGACCCTGCTAAAACTACTTTTGAACAGGTAATTGAAGCGGCAAACGTAACGAAAACAATACTGGATAGTATGGGCATTACTGCTTATCCAAAAACAAGTGGTTCAAAAGGTATTCATATTTATATCCCATTGGGCGCAAAATATTCGTATGAACAGTCTAAAGAATTTGCGCGTGTAATTGCAAAACTGGTACATGATGAAATTCCGGAATTTACAAGTATTCAACGCGCGGTGAAAGATCGCCACGGAAAAATGTACATAGATTTTTTGCAGAACCGGCCACAGGCTACTGTGTCGGCGCCTTATTCACTGAGGCCCAAACCCGGCGCTACCGTCTCTATGCCATTGCATTGGGATGAAGTAAAGAAAGGCCTAAAGATGAGTGACTTTACTATTTATAACGCATTGGACCGAATAAAAAGTGAAGGTGATATATTTAAACCCGTAATTGGTAAAGGCATAGACATGAAAAAGGCACTTGGAAAACTTAATGGATAAGAGCACCCTGGTGATCGCCTTACGCAATATGATATCAAGTCATATCTCTATTAGAAATTTGATTGTTGAGACAGAATTTCCCAAAATGCAGAATTATCTACTCATAGCTATAAACAAATTACTGCGGCCATAACTTTTGTTATTTTCTTCAGCAGAGCCGTTCCCTAAACAAATTATTTCCCGCTGCTATCATGGCATGATATTACTAACATATACTTTTACCGGCAATTACCATAACCAATCATCATCTCATTTACTAATTACATGGAAGAAATATCCCAGCGGATAATTGATTTTAATAAAGATCGCCTGCCAAGACTGGTTCAGCTAAAATACGAGGCCATGGCAGAAAATCTTTTCAGGTTCTATCGCGGCACCAATCATATTTTTTATGAGGATTTGAAGAATTCGGATTCAATACCCTTTTCACCTACTACCTGGATATCTGGGGATCTTCATCTGGAAAACTTTGGTACCTACAAAAGTGATAACCGGCTGGTATATTTTGATCTCAATGATTTTGATGAAGCATTGCTGGCGCCGGCAACACTGGAACTGGTAAGGATAGTTACCAGTATTTTTATCGCCTTTGAATCTTTACAGATTAACCAGAAAAAGGCGCTTAATATGGCCCAGCTTTTTATAAAAACGTACGCATTAAAATTATCACAGGGAAAACCCAATTATATAGAACCGCAAACGGCTAAAGGTATTGTACAGGAATTTTTAACGTCTGTAAGCAAACGCAAGCAAAAGGAAATCCTGGAAAAACGTACCATCCTCAAAAAAAACAAACTGGAAATATTGTCTGATGATCCACGGCACCTTACTTTAAAAGAAGAATTGAAAACCGCGTTATTTGATCATATAACAGACTGGTTGAAAAATGACGGAAACAGTCCATACAATTATAAAGTTACTGATGCTGTTTTCCGGTTGGCAGGAACCGGCAGTCTTGGCGTAAAGCGGTATGCGTTGCTTTTAAAATCGCTAAATAAAACCGGCGAGAAATATTTATTGATTGATATGAAACAGTCAACGGCGCCTTCAATGATTCCCTTTATTGACATACCTCAACCATTATGGAAGTCTGAATCGGAAAGAATTGTCAGCGTTCAGCAAATAATGCAAAACAGGCCTCCCGCCTTGCTCAGTACCACCACATTCCAGGGCGAATCTTTTGTTATCCAGGAAATGCAGCCGGTGAAAGACAGTATCAATTTTAAGCTGATAAAAAAAGAATACAGGAATATTTACCAGGTAATTGATGATATGGCAATGCTGACTGCTTCTTCACAACTCAGGAGTTCCGGGCGGCAGGGGTCAGCTAATGCAGATGAGTTGATTGCTTTTGGTAAAAATGATCAATGGCAGGAGACTATTTTAAAATATGCAATTGATTATGCGCACGAGGTAAAAAAATATTATATCCAGTTCTTAAAAGATTTCAAAACCGGTGCTTTTAAACCTGCTAAAGAACCTGTACATGCTGCAACGCCTAACGGCAATATAATAGTATAATTATTTTTAAACCTAATTTATGAGATATGAAAAAAGCTGTAGAAGATAAAAAACTTAGTATGCCGGAAAGATTCGCCAGCAAGGTTACTAAAATTACTGGCAGCACACCTGCTTTTATTGCAGCTTTTGCAATGATAGTAGTATGGGGCGCCACGGGACCGGTATTTCATTATTCAGAAACCTGGCAATTGGTTATTAATACAGGTACAACTATTATAACTTTCCTGATGGTCTTCCTGATTCAAAAATCCCAAAACAAAGATTCTCTCGCCATACAATTGAAGTTAAATGAATTGATAGCAGCCCATGAATTTGCCAGCAACAGGCTGGTTGATATAGAGAACATTCCTGAAGCGGAATTAAAAATTATTCAAAAATATTATTCCCATCTCAGTAAAATTACCAAAGGTGAAAGAAGCCTGCAACAATCTCATTCAATTGACGAGGCTAAACAAATGAGTGAAAGAAAAAAATGGACAGAAAAGGGTATAACAGAAAATTTGCAGAAGAAGAAAGGTTGAAAAAGATTAAAGACAGCAGGTTGAAATTCGCAAATTGCATCACTTTAGGACAGATAATGCCCCAGTTCAGCGAATCCATAGATATGTTTCATTTTCCATTCCTTTTTTAATAACTGGCCTGCGCTTACTGCCGGAATCATTTTTAACGGATCGAATTCTTTTTCTTTATCATTATTATAAGCAACATAAAATAACAACCCGTTTACCCAATGAGGCGGCAAACCACTCACTGTTTTTATGATTTAATTGTAGAATTAAAAGTATGTCATAAACCGTCGTTTATTTTGATATACGCTGATGGCATATGAATTATTTATTCCCGCATATATTCTATACAATTTTTTAGCTGAGAAATTTATTCTACATATTTTCAGTGTGTGCAATAACGATGTTGCTAAAAATCAATAACTGATGATGGCCTTTGCGGTATAATATTCATGGCATGAATTTACATTACTACTGCGTGATGACTGAACTCACAAACTATGTAGGAATAGGCGCCGGTGTTTTTACCGGCATTTCCATGTTACCGCAACTGATAAAAATTATCCGTGAAAAAAAAGCCGAAGATATTTCATACTTTATGCTGGTTATACTTATGATCGGGCTTTCGGGATG
>JBDSOC010000063.1:0-10253 GCA_039915085.1 Chitinophagaceae bacterium | reverse complement strand
GGATGAGGCGGATTTCGACTGGCTTTTTTGCGGTACTTTTTTTCCATAAAAAAAGTACCAAAAGGCATTTGAAAAAATGAATTTGCAAGATTTTGTAATTATAGTATAAAAAGCCAGTATTTTTTTGAATCAATATGAAAAAATAAACAATGCCAGCAAAGGGTCTCAGACTTTTTGAGGCTCGGCTAATTAAAGTCCCGAAGTGTGAGACGTCAGATGTGAATGGTGCCGGGAAACCAAAGTATCAGCATTACGATCTCAAGTGTCACGCCTGACGTTTTTCTATTCCAGCGTAAGTCATGAGAAACAAAAAAGCCCGGTACCTGTATGGTGCCGGGCTTTTTACGTGATTATCAATAATTCTTACCCGTAGTTATACTGTGGAGAACTAGTCGTGCGTTATTTCAATGTATGTCAATCGAATGGCCTGAAGTTTGTTAAAGTGGACTTTACCTTCGGGTTAATTTTACAATATCTTATCATTTAGAAAAACCAAAATCGTCCCCGTATGGATAGACGAGCCTTTCTGACTGCAAAGCGAAAAACTTTACAGCGTCAGCCGGATACTGTTCAGCATATTGCAAGAACCATGTCTGGTCTTACACCTTACAGCGGCCCATGGGATACAGAAGCTGTAGTTCACCTCCTTAAAAGAGCCATGTTTGGCGCTGCGCCACAGGATATAAATTATTTTAAAGGGCTTAGTATGTCACAGGCAGTGGATGAATTATTAACCATGCCCGGTTCATTACCATCGCCACCAGTAAAAGATTATGATACCAGTACTGCAGATACACCGGATAATAACATTGCTCCAGGCACTACATGGGTAAACGATTTTAATGATGATAGTCCTGTACAGGGAGGAAGAGGTGACTCATTGAAAAAATGGAGTATTGGTTTAATGATTAACCAGGAAAAGAGCATAAGAGAAAAAATGACTTTATTCTGGCACAATCATTTTGCAACTGAAACCACTGTAGTATCAGAATCGCTGTCTTTATACAAGCATTATTCATTATTCAGAAGTAATGCGTTGGGAAATTTTAAAGCGCTTGTACGTGCAGTAACCATAGATCCGGCGATGCTGAAATACCTTAACGGTTACCTGAACACCAAGACCGCTCCCGATGAAAATTATGGCCGCGAATTGCAGGAACTGTTCACAATTGGTAAAGCTAATAATCCAAACTATACTGAAGATGATGTAAAAGCAGCAGCACGTGTACTAACGGGGTGGCGCATAGATTTACCCACTACTTCTTCTAATTTTGATACCAGCAAACATGATACTGCCAGCAAGCAATTTTCTTCTTTTTATGGTAATACTGTAATCGCCGGGCGTTCCGGGGCCACGGCGGGCGATGATGAACTGGATGATATGCTCAATATGATATTCAATAAAAAGGCAGAAGTGTCCCAGTTTATTGTAAAGAAAATTTACCGTTGGTTTTGTTATTATACCATTGATGCCGCAGCGCAGGCAAATGTAATAGACCCTTTGGCGCAAATTTTACAGAATAATAACTGGGAAATAAAACCTGTTCTGGATGCATTGCTGAAAAGTGAACATTTTTTTGATGCATTAAACCGCGGTTGCCTTATAAAAAGTCCGCTGGATATTTCAGTTAGCCTTTGCCGGGAGTTCAATGTTGTTTTTCCAGACGCGGTTACAGATTATAAGTCCGCCTATGACATGTGGTATTTTATCCATTTTGAGAATATAAGAAGCAACCAGGATTTTGGCGACCCGCCAAGTGTATCGGGCTGGCCTTCTTACTACCAGCCACCCCAGTTTTATGAATTGTGGATAAACTCCGATACGCTGCCCAAAAGAAATTATTTTACAGATACAATGATAAATGGCTATACGCGTGGTGGTAAAACGATAAAAATAGATCCCATTGCATTTGCCAGGCAATTATCCAACCCGGGCGATCCAAATATATTGATTACTGATTCGCTGGCTATTTTGTACCGCGTGCCTGTTTCAGATACATCAAAGAATACCATTAAGACAAATCTTTTATTAAGCGGCCAGACATCTGATTATTACTGGACCAATGCATGGAACGCTTACCTGGCAAATCCGGCAGATACAATGGCTTATCAAACCGTATATACCCGCCTGCGGGATTTGTACAGGTATTTTATGAACCTGGCTGAATATCAATTAGCCTGATCTCTCAAACAATAACTATGAAAAGAAGAGATTTCTTACGGAATACAATTCCAACTGCAACCATTTTGCCTGCGCTTATAGGAGGCTTTTCAATAAAGGCTTATTCAGCCGACAGCCCTTTTATGCAGGCACTGATGGGCGCCACCGTTGATACTGATAAAGTTTTGGTTCTGATACAGCTCAATGGCGGTAATGATGGCTTAAATATGGTAATACCCATAGAAGGTTATGGAGATTATTATAATGCCCGGACAAATATTGCTATTCCTCAAAATAAAGTACTTGCCCTTAATGGTAATAATAAAACAGGTTTACACCCATCCATGACCGGTATGCAAACCCTTTATAATGAAGGTAAGCTGGCAATTGTACAGGCGGTTGGCTATCCGTCGCCCAATTTTTCTCATTTCAGGGCTACTGATATTTGGATGAGTGCATCTGACGCAGATAAAGAAGTTGACAGTGGATGGGCAGGCAGGTACCTTGCTTCAGAATTTCCTAATTATCCCAACGGCTTTCCCAACAGTGCCATGCCTGATCCGCTTGCTATACAAATTGGCTCCATTACATCACTTGTATTACAGGGTCCTGCAGTAAACATGGGTATGAGTATCTCTGATCCGGTTAATTTTTATAACCTGATTGATGGTCTTGTAGATCCAACACCGGATACACCATGGGGAAAAGAATTGAAATACATCCGCATGGTGGTTCAGCAAACCCAGCAATATTCTACTGTTATAAAAGCAGCCGCAGCGGCAGTACCGTCACAGGGCAATTATCCTACTGGCAATGATTTGGCGGCACAGTTAAAAATTGTGGCACGCCTGGTAAAGGGTGGATTGAAAACGCGTATTTATATGGTGAGTACCGGCGGGTTTGATACACATTCCGGACAAACTACTGCTACGGATACTACTGTTGGTACCCATGCAAAACTTTTGCTGCGGGTTTCAGATGCTATAAAATCTTTTATGGATGATTTAAAGGGCCTTGGTGTGGAAGACAGGGTAATGGGCATGACGTTTTCAGAATTTGGCCGCCGTATTAAATCTAATTCAAGTGTGGGAACTGATCACGGCGCAGCTGCACCCGTTTTTGTATTTGGCAAAAATGTAAAGCCTGGTATAGTGGGTACCAATCCAGCCATACCATCCGGCGTGAGTGTAAATGATAATATTCCTTTTCAATATGATTTCAGGAGCATTTATTCTTCTATTCTCAGCCAGTGGTTTTGTGTAAAGAATACTGATTTGCAGACCATCATGTTCAAAGATTTTCAGAATATTCCTTTGTGTGTGAATGCAGCATGTGGTAGTACAGGGCTGGATGATGTATACAGGAATGCGGGCGAACAGTTAATTATTAACTATCCTAATCCCTTCGTGGAAAGCACTAAAATTACATTCAAAACAAGGGGCGGACACACCCTTGTACATATTATAGATTCATTGGGCCGGTCTATTAAGACACTTACAGATAAGGAATACACAGCAGGTGTGTATACGGTTGATTTTAACGGTTATGGTTTGCCGGCAGGCGTGTATTATACCCGTTTGCAAAACGGTACCCTGCAGCAGGTAAGGCCCATGCTGAAAGTAAGACCTTAACTATAATTGCATCTGCAACTAAATATTTGCCCCTTTTTAAGGGGCTTTTTTCATAGTTTTACCGGCCAGTTAGCATGAACACTGCCTTGGTTTACTTATTTCAGGCATTTATCCTTAGAAATTATCCATTCATATAAAAGGTATTTTTAATAAAACTTATTAGCACTGCATGATCAAAGTTTTTATTATTGAAGATCATGAAATGTATGTAGAAGGGCTGGCATTGCTGCTAAAAAAGCAGCCGGATATTGACGTTACCGGAACTGCATCAAACGGCTTAACGCTGCTTGAAAAATTGCCTGATCTTGATGCAGATATACTTTTGCTTGATGTACACCTGCCGGATATAAATGAAGAAGAACTTGTAAAGAAAATAAGGGCTATAAAACCATCGCAAAAGATTATTTACCTTACCCTGATGAGAGGTACACGCTATGTACATAAACTTTTACGCCATAATATACAGGGATACGTTTTAAAAAATGCTCCTTTTGAAGAATTGCTGAGCACCATTCATGAGGTATATAACGGAGGCACTTATTTCAGTAAAGAAATTGATGTACTCAGCAATAATGATTTTCGTACCACGCTTACGCTGGAAGAAAGAAAGGTGGCAGAAATTTTATCAAAACGTGAGATAGAAATTCTTACACTCATTTGTAAGGAATTCAGCAATGTTGCAATTGCAGAGAAATTATTTTTAAGTGTAAGTACCATAGAAACGCACCGCAAAAATATTATTGCCAAACTGGGTGTTAATAATACAGTGGGGCTTGTCCGGTTTGCGCTCAAAAATAAATTGATAGAATAAATTAGTTTTACGGAATAAGCCATCTGCAAAGTGAAATACCTCTTGTTATTCCTGAGTATCATTTTTTCGTTGTCTGCCCAGCCGCAACAGGCAGATACCAATTATCTGAAAAGATTATATGATCGTTGTATTGACTTTGACGAATCCAAAACAGACTCGCTCAAAATATGCGCTTCTATTATTTTAAAGGAATCTGCGAGATTGCATTATGATCGCGGGGAAGTTTTGTCCAGCCGTTTAAATGGGATAGCGGAAGATTTAAAAGGTAATTATGACAGCGCCATTGTATATTATTTCCAATCGCTGGATGCCGCCCGTAAACTGCATGCCGCCAATTATGAAGAAGCTGCGCTTACAGACCTGGCGTATGTATATGTGAATACCAAGCAACCGGCCAGGGCAAAAGAAATGTACCTGCAATCCGCAAAACTTGCCGAATCAGAAAATGATCTCAGTTCTGTCATAACCGCTTATGGCAACCTGGGCGCTATCTATAACCAGCTGAAACAGCCGGATAGCGCGTTATTCTTTCTTAATAAAGGGCTCGCCATTGCAAAACCACACGAAGATAAAATTGATGTATCCTCTTTTTACAGCAATATGGGCAATGTGTATTATGAAAAAAAAGAGTATAGTAAAGCGCTCGGTTTTTTTGAGCGCAATCATGCCCTGCATGTAAAAGACAGCAATTACGCTGATCTGTGGATAGACAATCTTAATATCGCGGATGTTTTTATAGAAATGAAGAATTTTGATTCGGGGTATGTGTATGCCATGCAATCATTGCAGATGGCGCAGAAAATGCAGGCAAGAAGCAAAGAAGCAGACAGCTATTCCATGCTGTCAAAACTGTATTTCAGAAAAGGGGATTATAAAAACGCTTACGAATACCAGCAAAAATGGTATAGTATAGACACCAGTCTTGTCAATGCGGGTACCAATGAAACCATTGCAGGTTTGCAGGAAAAATTCAATGCAAAAAAACGCGAGCAGGATAACCAGTTATTACAATCACAGGTAGAAAAAGCTCATTTCCGTAACAAGGCAATTACATTGCTTGCAGTGGCGGCTGCACTTATAGCTGTAATCATTTCTCTTTTGCTGATACAAAAAAGAAAAGCAAACAAAAAATTGCAATACAAGAATGATTTTATTAACCGCCAGAATGAGAAGCTGGCAGAATTGAATTATGAAAAAAATTCACTGATCAGTATAGTATCGCATGATCTTAGTACACCGTTTGCCGCTATTAAAATGTGGCTGAATATACTTGATGATGATACCTCGAATCTTACCGGAGAACAAAAGAAGGCTATTGAAAGAATACGGCAATCATCCGGCAAAGGCGAATTACTGATCCGTTCCATATTAGATGTTGAAAAGGCAGAAACCAACCAGCATAGGGTGGAACTGGAGAATTTCGATCTGAAAGTTTTTGTAGAAAGTATTGTAGGTGATTTTAAACCGGCTGCCTCCGGCAAGAATATACAACTGCATTTTGAAACGCCCGATAAACATGTTTACCTGGTAAGTGATAAACAACTGGTGAGTCGTATCTGCGAAAACCTTTTTTCTAATGCTATTAAATATTCGCTGCCTGACAAAAATGTCTGGATCAGCCTTTCTGATACCAATGATGCAGTAAACATTCAGGTAAAGGATGAAGGGGTGGGCATCAGCAAAGAGGAATTGCCAAACCTTTTTTCCAAATACAGCAAAATTTCCTCCAGGCCCACTGCCGGCGAAACTTCTACGGGTCTGGGCCTTTCTATTGTAAAAAGAATTGTGGAGGAGCTGAATGGCAGTGTTTTCTGTGAAAGCGAGCCGGGAAAAGGCTCCCTTTTTACGGTTGTATTAAAAAAATAATGTGATTTTTTTGTGAATGGTCTTTTACTATGCCGCTCAATATTTACATTTGCAACAAAGTAGCAAATTTTGTTGGCGGAAAAATATATAATAAGGCAAATATTAGCCGGTGTTTTGCTGTTGGTTTTCACCTTCAGCATTGCACCCAAAAGGTTTTTGCACGATGCCATCGCCAATCACACGGATAAAATAACAGTTGTTTTTCCGGGGGATAATCCACAGCTAAGCAATACCGGGTTTATTTGTAAGTGCGATAACCTGGTGGCAGAATCACCATTTACAGACGAAGCACCGCATTTTGATTTTGTACCGGCCCAGCTTTTTTCCGTACAACAAGCTTCAGCACTTTATTATGTCTATTCATCAGCCGTTTTCTTTTTTGAGCTGAGGGGCCCGCCTTTCCACGCTGTGTAGCATGTTTTTTTAAAACCTGCTTTTTCCGCAATTTTTTTAGCAATCAATAACTGTTTTATCATTTTTAATTTTATCCGGGTGCAGGTTCATCCTGATAATTGTGTCTGGTTTTTAGCAAATATGGCCAGTTGTAATTACTGTTTATCTGCAGTGTGCACGGCTAATAAAAAATAGCAATGAAAAAAATTATTCTTTATATATTAATAACCATCTGTGCCGGCAATATGTGCCTCGTTGCACAGCAGCCGGGTGAAAATATTGTTACAAAGCCTTTAAATGGAAAAGGCGCATTAACCGGTACCATTACAGATGCGAAAACAGGGCAACCATTGCAGGGCGCTTCCATATACTTTCATGATCTTAAACTGGGCACCAGTACCAATGTAAAAGGAATGTATAAAATCCAGAATATTCCACAGGGGAAGTATTTGGTAGAAATCAGTTTCCTGGGGTATGCATCGGTGGTAGAAACCATAGACATGAACGGTGATGTGCAAAAGGATTTTGGACTTACACATTCTTATATAGAAAATGAAGCGGTAACGGTAACAGGTGTCTCGGCCGCCACTTCTGTAAGAAGAACACCTGTACCGGTTAATATTATCAGGAAGGAAGAATTGTTGCGGGGCAGTTCTACCAATTTAATTGACGCCCTTACAAAAACACCGGGTGTAGCGCAAATATCTACCGGCCCGGCTATCTCAAAACCATCTATCCGCGGCCTGGGCTATAACAGGGTAGTAGTGGTTAACGATGGTATACGGCAGGAAGGACAGCAATGGGGCGATGAACACGGGATAGAAATTGATGAATACAATGTAAACAAAGCAGAAGTGCTGAAGGGACCCGCATCTCTAATGTATGGAAGCGATGCACTGGCCGGTGTGGTTAACTTTATATCTGTTGTTCCTGCGCCCGAAAAAACAATAAAGGCAAATATTTTCGGTACTTACCAAACCAATAACCGGCAGCGCGGTTTGCATGCAGATATCGGGGGCAATGAAAATGGTTTTATATGGGGCATCAACGGATCATACAAAGCCGCCGCCGATTATAAAAATAAATATGATGGCTACGTATTTAATTCCAAATTCAACGAAAAAGACTTTGGTGGCTATATAGGCATTAATAAAAGCTGGGGATTTAGTCACCTGCTGTTCAGCAAATTTGATCAGCATTTGGGTTTGGTGGAAGGCGACAGAGACAGTATCACCGGCCAGTTTGTAAAACCGGTAAATAATAATGGCGTGGAAGGCGAAGAAATTGCATCAGGTGATGATTTTACCTCCGATAATCCGGGTATTCCACGGCAAAGGATTCAGCACCTTAAAATAGCAACGGATAACAGTTTTAATATTGGTAAAGACAGGCTAACGCTGACACTCGGTTACCAGCGCAACCAGCGCCAGGAATTTGGAAATGTGCTTGACCCGGATGAAAAAAATCTCTATTTTGATCTGGGCACTTTTAATTATAATATTCAATACCATTTTGCCGAAAAGCATAACTGGCGCACCACTATCGGGGTTAACGGCATGCAGCAAAGCAACCAAAATAAAGGCATTGAAGTATTGATACCGGAATATTCTTTATTTGACATTGGCGGATTTGTTTACACGCAAAAGCGGATAGATAAGTTTTCATTGAGTGGCGGTATCCGTTTCGATAACCGGGCCATTGATTCAAAAGAATTAAATGATGGAGGCTCGCTTAAGTTTCAGCATTTTACCAAAAGTTTTTCCAATCTTTCAGCAAGTATCGGCGGAAGCTACGAGGCAAGCAAACAGGTTACACTGAAACTAAACTTTGCCAGGGGCTTTCGTGCACCCAGCATACCGGAGCTGGCAAGCAATGGCGCACATGAAGGAACCAACCGTTATGAATACGGCGAACAAAACCTGAAATCTGAAACCAGTTACCAGGCAGACGCGGGAATAGATATTGCAACTGAACATATTTCTTTTACAACAAACGTTTTTTATAACGCTATTAATAATTTTATCTACTACCGGAAATTAACTTCAGCAGCAGGCAGTGATTCTGTTTTAATGGACGGCCAGCAAAAGTTTTATGCTTTTCGTTTTAATCAAAACAATGCAAAATTGTACGGGGTAGAATTTAATCTCGACATTCATCCTCATCCATTAGACTGGTTGCATATTGAAAATAGTTTTTCATATGTAAAAGGTGTGCTGAGCCAGGAACAGGATGGCAGCAAAAACCTACCCTTTATACCAGGAGCAAGACTGATCAATGAAGTGAAAGTTGAATTATTTAAAAAGGGCCAGTCATTACGTAATGTTTACGTAAAGGCTGAACTGGATAATACTTTTGCCCAGGATAATCCCTTTACGGGTTTTAATACGGAAACCCGCACACCTGGTTATTCATTGCTAAATGCAGGTTTTGGTGGGGACATTTCCAGTAAGGGAAAAACATTGTTCAGTCTTTTTTTTACGGCCAATAATATTACAGATATAGCTTATCAAAACCATTTAAGCCGTTTAAAATATGCGCCGGAAAATATGGCAACGGGCAGAATAGGGGTATACAATATGGGACGTAATTTTAGTGTTAAACTGAATGTTCCGTTGTCTTTTGCCACCGGAAAATAGTGTTTTATCGTTTCTGTTCTTTTTTACCACAGAGATTACGGAGGTTTTTCACTGAGGTAAAAGAGGTTAAATAATTATAGAATCTATATCCCAATAATCCAGGCATCCAATAAATCCTGGTTCAGACAATTTAATTATCTTTTTTTCGTTTATTATACACTTACTAACCTAATCGCATACAAAAAGAAAGCCCCTGGATTATTCCGGGGGCTTTTCTTTTGTCCAGATGCGTACCTTTAGGCACTATGCCGCAGTTGAGTTTTTATCAAACATAAAAGAATACGAAATTTTATTTGCAGACGATGTTTTCGGCCCTTAAATTTTGAATATGGAAATTTCTATTAATACACCGGCATTGTTATTTCCTGCTATCAGTTTATTGATGCTGGCATATACCAATCGTTTTCTTGCACTCGCCAGTCTTATACGCAACCTGAATGCTACTTATAAGGGTCATATTAACAAGAAAGGTGTACTGGAGCAAATAAAAAATTTACGCTTGCGCCTGCGCTTAATAAAAATGATGCAGTTTTTTGGGATACTGAGTCTTATTCTGTGTGTATTTAGTATGTTTTTTGTTTATGAGCAGTTTACGATGTGGGCCAATTCTTTTTTTGCACTCAGCCTGGTGGCCATGCTTACATCTTTGTTCCTTTCTTTGTCAGAGATACAAATAAGCACCAAAGCGCTTGAAATAGAATTAAGTGATATGGATGTTTAAGGAGTTGTAAGTATTAAGTTGTAAGTGTTGAGTA
>JBDSOC010000046.1:0-34563 GCA_039915085.1 Chitinophagaceae bacterium | reverse complement strand
TAAAAAAAGTACCAAAAGGTAGATTGGAAAAGATGATTTCGCAAGATTTCGTAACTATTATATAAAAAGCCAGTATTTTTTAGAATACAATGGAAGAATAAAAACTGCCAGCAAGGATTTTAGATTTTTTGAGGAGTAACTAAATACATTATACCATATATTCCGTACCAGCACCCCGGAGGCCTTACTAATCAATACTAAAATACGCCGTACTTGTTAATTTAGCAGGCGCTTAACCAAGTTAAAAATGTATTTTCAATATATTCGCCCCTTTAACCGTTATGGTACCACGATGAAGAAATTACTATTATTATCCTGTTTTTTTATTGCCGCCGGGCTCTCTGCTCAAACTACGGGCTATTCTATTGGCATTACGCTGAAGCCGTATAAAAACCAATACGTGTACCTGGGTTATTATTACGGCAAAATCAAGGCCCTTGCAGACTCCGTTATGCTGAACAGCAGCAGTGCCGGTGTTTTTAAGGGTAAAGAGAAGTTGAACGGTGGCATCTATTTTATTGTTTCGCCCCGCAAAGAAATCTTATTTGAAGTGCTGCTTGATAAACAGCAAACTTTTTCTATACAGGCGGATACACTTGCACTGCCTTCCAGCGTAAAATTTATTAATTCGTCCGAAAATATTTTGTTCCAGTCTTATTCAAAATTTGCTGGTATTAACGGTAAAACAGCTGCCGGTTATATGAGCGAACTGCCAAACGCAAAAAGCAAAGCAGACAGCAGCGCCATTTCAGAAAAACTGCGGGATCTGAATGAAAAAATGGTGCATTACCGGGACAGTGTTGCCACAAAAAATCCGGGCAGCATGCTATCCGCCTTGTTTAAATCACTAAAAGAACCTGTGGTACCGCCTGCCGCTAAACAGCCAGGTGGTAAATACGATTCTCTCTACGCATACAACTACTTTAAAAGCCACTACTGGGATGGCATCAGCTTTACCGACGAACGCCTGCTGCGTACCCCGATTTTTGAACCCAGGCTGGATAAATATTATAAAACCCTGGTAGTGCCGGAACCGGACAGTATCAAAAAAGAAGTGGATATAATGCTGGCTAAATCGGCCCCCAATAAAGAAATGCACAAATACCTGCTAACCTATTTTGTACAACAGTATATTAACCCGCAGTACATGGGGCAGGATGCAGTTTTTGTACACCTTTTTGAAAAATACATTAACAATAACCCTGAAGTTGACTGGTTTACAGAGAAGTATAAAAAATACATGCAGGACAGGGCTTATAGCCTGATGGCCAACCTTATTGGCGCACCGGCACAAAACCTTGAACTGGTAGATTCCCTGGAAAAGCCTATGCCCCTTTACGACGTAAAAGCGCCTTATATCGTTATTTGTTTTTGGGATGCTACCTGCAGTCACTGCAAAGAAGTGGTGCCGAAACTTGATTCCATCTACCGCAGTAAATGGAAACAACAGGGGATAGTTATTTACGGGGTAATGGTAGATGGCGGCAAAGAAGCCTGGACGAACTACATACGCGACAACAATTTAAAGGACTGGATTCACGTTTATGAAACCAGCGCACAGCGGGATGCAGGCTATGCCGCAGGAAAGCCCAACTACCGCCAGTTGTACGATGTGTACCAAACTCCTATTCTGTATTTGCTGGATAAAGACAAACGCATAATAGCTAAAAAACTCACGTACGACCAGATAGATGAAGTGCTGAATGTAAAAATGAAACAAGCTGCCAAACAATAGCCAGGAAAAGTTTACAGTCTGAAATTTAAAATTCTTTATTGCTGAATTCCGTAGTTGTAACAGCATTGCCGGCGATAGAGCTTTACATCTTACGCTATTAAGCTTTAAATGGTCACCAGAATGAAAATATTTATGAAAAACACCTTAGCTGCATTGTTTATATTGATTGCCTGTAATGTTCATGCGCAAACATTATTTACCTATGGCAAAAACAATGTAAGCAAAGAAGAGTTTCTCCGCGCCTATAATAAAAACAATACCAGCAATAACAATACAGAAAAAGCTTACCGCGATTACCTGGATCTCTACACACGTTTTAAATTAAAAGTTCAGGCAGCTTATGATGCAAAGCTGGATACTTTATCGGGCCAGGCTACTGAACTGCAAAATTTCCGCAGCCAGATTATTGAGGGTTTTATGAATGATGAAAGCAGTGTGCAATTACTGGTTGATGAAGCGTTTGAACGCAGCCAGAAAGATTTGCGTGCTTCACATATTTACATTCCTTTCAAAGGGGGTGATACACTGGCCGCTTATCAGAAAGCAATGGAAGCATGGAATAAGATTCAATCAGGGGCCGATTTTGCAACTGTAGCAGAAACATATTCTGCTGATCCATCGGTACATGCCACCAAAGGAGATCTTGGTTACATCACTACATTTACACTTCCATATGAGTTTGAAACAATTGTTTATAATACACCTGCAGGTAAAACGGCTATGCCATACAGAAGCAGGATAGCTTATCATATTTTCAAAACTACTGCCGAACGACCTGCAATTGGCCGAATGAAAGCTGCGCAGATATTAATTGGGTTTACGCCCACCGCTGATGATAAAGAAAAAGATAAAAGAAAAATTCTTGCCGATTCAGTATATACTGCATTACAAAATGGCGCATCTTTTAAAGATATGGTGGCCAGATACAGCAATGATAATGTGAGCTACCAGGCGGGTGGATTAATGCCTGAATTTGGTACAGGCAGGTACAGCGATGATTTTGAAAATGCAGCTTTTGGTCTTTCTAAAGATGGGGAAATCAGTAAACCAGTGCTTACTTCTTTTGGTTTTCATATTATACAGCGTGTAGAACGCTCAACGGTTAATAAAGACAAAACAAACAAGGAAGCCATGAGCCAGCTTAAGCAGGCGGTACAGGCAGACAGGCGCATACTGGTAGCCAAACAAATGCTGGCCCAAAAAGTAATGAAAAGTGCGGGTTTTAAAATGGCGGCTTATAACGAAACACAATTGTTGGCCTACGCAGACAGTATCTATTCAGGCAAAAAAACAAAACAATTGCCTGCTATGAATGACAAGACCCTGCTTTTTTCTTTTCCACAACAAAAAGCAACGGCTGCTGATTTTGCAAAATATATAAACTCAATAAAGACCACACCGGAATTACTCCGTGGTAAATCTACACCACAGGTATTACAGCAGTATGCAGAAACAGTGGCTATGGAATATTACCGTACCCACCTGGAAACTTACAATAAAGAATTTGCCAGCCAGCTGAAAGAATTTAAAGATGGTAACCTGCTGTTTGAAATAATGCAACGCCGGGTTTGGGATAAAGCCGCTGCAGATTCAGTAGGCTTAAAAAACTATTACAGCAACAATAAAAATAAATACTGGTGGGAATCGAGTGCCGATGTTATTTTATTTACCTGCAGTGATTCTGCAAGCGCAGCCAAAGCAAAAAATATTTTTACCAAAAATACTTCCGACTGGAAAACACTGGTTCAGAATTCTGATGGTACCGTACAGGCAGATTCAGGAAGGTTTGAAATAGCACAACTGCCCGTCTCCGTTAGCAGCAATATAAAAGCAGGCGTTGTTTCAGAAACTGTTAAAAACACAACAGATAATATTACTACGTTTGCCTGGCCCATTAAAATTTATAAAGACCGTTCTCCGCGCAATTTTGAAGATGCCCGGGGTTTTGTTATTAATGATTACCAGTCTTTTTTAGAAGATAAATGGATTGAAAGCCTGAAGAAAAAATATCCTGTAAAAGTTAATGAGCAGGTGCTGCAAAGCTGCTGGAAGTAATATGCTAAAACTACACTACCGGAGTTTTTAAAGACTTTGGCAATTTACCAGTCAGGCGCGGATGGCCAGCAGTTTTCTTACACGAGTTCCTTCACTACATTATAAATAACTTTTGGTTTGCCCAGTGTATAATAATGCAGTACCGGTACACCAAACGCTCTTAACTCTTTGCTTTGCTGTATCAGCCATTCCGTTCCTATCTTTTCTACTTCCTCATCCGTTTTTGCTTTTGTAATATCATTCGATAAAACGGTCGGTATATCCACATGAAATATTTTTGGAAGTATATTAAGCTGCTTTTTATTGGTAATTGGTTTTAAGCCCGGGATAATGGGCACGTTGATACCATTCTCCCTGCATAATTTTACAAACTCAAAATATTTCTGGTTGTTGAAAAACATTTGCGTCATAATGTATTCGGCTCCCGCGTCTACCTTTGCTTTCAGGTAACCCATATCTGTTTCAAGGTTTGGCGCTTCAAAATGTTTTTCGGGGTAACCAGCAATGCCCATGCAAAAATTTGTCTTGCCGCCATTCTTAATATCTTCTTCCTGGTAAATTCCATTGTTAAGATTAGATACCTGTTTCAGCAAATCAAGTGCGTAACGGTTACCATCGGGGTGTGGTTCAAAAGCAGCTTCATTTTTTGCAGCATCACCACGTAAAACCAATACGTTATCAATACCTAAAAAATTTAAGTCTATCAATGCATCTTCTGTTTCCCTTTTTGAAAACCCGCCACAGATTAAGTGTGGTACGGCATCAATCTGGTAGTGGTTCATTATGGCCGCACAAATACCTACCGTGCCAGGGCGCTTACGCACTTCTACCTTTTCAAAAGTGCCATCGGTTTTTTTCTTAAACATGGTCTCACTGCGGTGGTAGGTAACATTAATAAATGTTGGTTTGAATGCCATTAATGGATCAAGATGATCATAGATGGCATTAATGCCCTTACCCTTTAACGGGGGCAATACTTCGAACGAGATCAATGTACTTTTTGCGTTATTTAAGTGGTCTATTACCTTCATTGGGTTTAAATATAGGCGCAAACATACTTATGGTTGGCTATATATCAAAACCCTGTTAAATAAATTACGCCGGGTGCAGATTGCAGCAGTTGCGGTATTTTTGTAAAAAGCCGTTCCATTGAGTTTAACTATACACACCCACGATTTAATTAAGAGTTACCGCAACCGCACTGTGGTAAACCATGTCTCCATAGAAGTAAAGCAAGGTGAAATAGTGGGTCTGCTTGGTCCTAATGGTGCAGGCAAAACCACTACTTTTTATATGGTAGTGGGCCTTATACGGCCCGATGAAGGCAAGGTTTTCTTAAATGATGAGGATATTACCCGCCAGCCCATGTACAAAAGAGCACAGATGGGTCTTGGTTATCTGCCGCAGGATGCATCGGTATTCCGCAAACTAACGGTAGAAGATAATATTAAGGCCATACTTGAAATGACCAAACTGAGTAAACAGGAACAAAAAGATAAATTAGAGAGCTTATTGGATGAATTTGGATTGCAGCATGTGAGAAAAAACAATGGAGACAGTTTAAGCGGGGGAGAAAGAAGGCGTACAGAAATAGCCCGGGCGCTGGCTGTTGATCCTAAATTTATTTTACTGGATGAACCTTTTGCCGGTGTTGATCCGATTGCAGTAGAAGATATTCAAACTGTAGTAGCAAGGTTGAAAACAAAAAACATAGGCATCCTTATTACCGATCATAATGTAAATGAAACGCTGTCCATTTGTGACCGTGCTTATTTACTGATTGAAGGAAAAATTTTTAAACATGGCACTGCAGAAGAACTGGCAGAAGATGAACACGTCCGCCGCTTGTATCTTGGGAAAAATTTTGAACTGAAAAGAAAGGATTACCTGCATGAAGAAGCCAGGGCAGGCAAAAAAACAGATTTATAAAGTGTTATTTACTCCGTCGAATGTTCTATAAATTGGGCAGAAAAAATTAACCAATCGCAGGCAGAAAGAGAAAAATCTCTTGGCTATACATATTCAAACGATGCAGGAACAACTACATCAGATTCTGGATTAGATGATTACGCAAAGAATATTGAAGAACTCCATGTTTTTTTAACTAATTACGCAAAACAACATCACAAAATGGAAGTCCTTGAAAAGGCCGATAGATTGACAACGCCTGATGCAGATCTTAGCACCATAATAACCGGTTTGAATGCAATTCTTTTATACTTAAAAAGCGAAGTGAACTGATACCGCTTCTTTTATTCCTGCGTGCCATAACAATTACCGCTGCCACTGTTGCCTGTCATTAAAATTCCCTTTCTCATACACACTAATTAGTTACCCTCAAAAAATCTGAAATCCTTGCTGGCAGTTTTTATTCTTCCATATTGTATTTAAAAAAAATACTGGCTTTTATACTATAGTTACGAAATCTTGCAATCATCTTTTCTAATTTACCTTTTGGTACTTTTTTTTTGGAAAAAAAGTGCCGCAAAAAAGCCAGTCGAAATCGAAAACAGCCCGATTTCGGCATAGTTCCCTGATTAGGCTTCTGTATTACTGTGACTTCAGCTGTGCGCCAATCCTACCTTTTGAAGGACGACTCATTACTTTTTAATTATACAAGTATCAGTGCATTTGTTTATTTTGCCGGTAAGGTATGAAACTATTATCACCTGCAATATCCAGGCTTGCCCGGTTAAGGCTTCGTTTAATTGAACTCTGGACTTCACAACCCGTGGCAGCCCAGCGTGAAGTATTGCAGGACCTGGTTACTGCCGCACAATACACCGAATTTGGGAGGCAATATAAATTCAACCTGCTTTTCTCCCTTAAAACATTTAAGCAAACAGTACCTGTTCAAGAGTACGATGATCTGAAACCATTTATACAGCGGATGATGAATGGTGAAGAAAATATACTCTGGAACACACCCATTGAATGGTTTGCCAAAAGCAGCGGTACCACCAGTGATAAAAGCAAGTTTATCCCCGTAAGCAAAGAAAGCCTGGAAGAGAACCATTACCAGGCATCCAAAGATGTGCTTACCATGTACTATAAAAATTTTCCTGATTCTGATTTACTAACGGGTAAAGGACTGGTTATTGGTGGCAGTCACCAGGTAAATAAAATAAATGAAAACATTCAGTACGGCGATTTAAGCGCGGTGCTGATGCAAAACTCACCTGTATGGAGTAACTGGATACGGACACCCCAGCTAAATATTGCGTTAATGGATGAATGGGAAGGAAAGATTGAGCAACTCGCACAGTCCACCATGAATGAAAATGTTACTTCAATTTCCGGTGTACCTACCTGGACCCTTGTACTGATCAAACGAATTTTAGAAATCAGCGGTAAAGCATATTTATCTGAAGTGTGGCCACACCTGGAATTGTATCTGCACGGTGGTGTTTCTTTTGTTCCCTATAAAGAACAGTTTAAAAAATTAATTGGTAAAGACATTAATTATCTTGAAACGTATAATGCCAGTGAAGGTTTTTTTGCAGCGCAGGTAAATCCTTCAGAAGAAGGTTTATTATTATTTACCCACCATGGTATTTTTTACGAATTCATGCCGGTTGAAGAATACGGTAAAAAGTTTCCGCAAACTTTTGGCCTGGGCAAGGTTGAATTAAACAGGAACTATGCATTGATCATCAGCACAACAGGTGGTTTGTGGCGGTATATTGTGGGCGATACTGTACAATTTACATCGCTGAATCCTTATAAAATAAAAGTAAGCGGTCGTTTAAAACATTATATGAATGCTTTTGGTGAAGAAGTAATTGTTGATAATACGGATAAGGCCATTGCCATTGCCTCAGCAAAAACGGGTGCTATCGTCAATGATTATACGGCTGCCCCGGTTTATTTCAGCCATGACAGCAATGGTGCACATGAATGGCTGATTGAATTTGAAAAGGAACCGGCCGATCTGAAAGTGTTTACAGCGGAACTTGATACAGCGCTGAAAAGTCTCAACAGTGATTATGAAGCCAAGCGTTACAAAGACATTGCCCTGCGCATGCCCATACTGCACGCTTTAAAACATGGAACATTTAATGCATGGCTAAAGGGCAAAGGTAAACTGGGCGGGCAACACAAAGTACCCCGGCTAAGCAACGAGAGAATCTTGCTGGAGGAGATATTGCAGTTAAATCAATGAGCAGGTATTTGTTATAAAATTTAATTCAGTTACTTTGCCTTATCACAAAAAACACCAATGAAATTACTGGAGAATAAAATTGCTATTGTAACCGGCGCCGCACGCGGCATTGGAGAAGGCATTGCCAGCAAACTGGCGGAACATGGTGCGCATATTGCATTTACTTATGTTAGTGACAGCAGTGCTGACAAAGCAAAAACACTTGAAGACAAGTTAAAGGCAATGGGTGTTAAAGCAAAAGCATATAAAAGCAACGCCGGTGATTTTGCCGCCAGTGAGGCTTTTGTAAATGATGTGGTAAAAGAATTTGGTACCATTGATATCTGCGTAAACAACGCCGGCATTTCTAAAGACAACCTGTTGTTGCGCATGACTGCAGAACAATGGGACGAGGTAATGAACATTAACCTGAAGAGCGTATACAATATGACCAAACAGGTCATCCGCCCCATGATGAAAGCAAGAAAAGGCAGTATCATAAACATGAGTTCTATCATTGGCATACGCGGCAATGCCGGGCAAAGCAGTTATGCAGCCAGTAAAGCCGGCATTATTGGTTTTACAAAATCAATTGCTGCAGAATTGGGCAGCCGCAATATTCGTTGTAATGCCATAGCTCCTGGTTTTATAGAAACCGATATGACAAATTATTTAAAAGATGGTGAAGCTTCTAAAGCATTTCTTGAAAAAATTCCATTGGGCAGGTTTGGTACTGCAGAAGAAATTGCCAATACAACTTTGTTTCTTGCGTCTGACATGAGCAGTTATATAACCGGGCAGGTCATCAGCGCATGCGGGGGACTAAACATATAGCTGAATGCTGATTCCGGATGCAGGGATATGGTGATTTCCTTAGAAAGCGCTATCAAAGTAATCTCAAAATCAGCAATTTCAAAATCCCCAAATCATAGTTTAATCTTCCGCGTTTTTATATAGTGGTGCCAGAGCAACATGGTAGCCAGCGAACGGTGCGGCCGCCATTGTTCTGCCAATTGTATAATTTCTTCTTTGCTGGTGTTTTTTGGTAGTTTCTTTATTTCTTTCAAAGCATTCATCATCGCCAAATCACCTGTTGGAAAAATATCTGCTCTTTGTAAAACAAACAGCAGGTATACATCAACGGTCCAGTCACCAATACCTTTTATTTTTTTCAGTTCCATTCGTATTTCATCATCTGTACCAGCGCCCAGTTTTTTTAAATTCAATTTTTTTGTAACAATGGCTTCCGCCAGGCATCTTGCATACACTGTTTTTTGCCTGCTGAAATAACAACTCCTTAATTCTGCATCAGACAGCAGCAAAACTTTTTCCGGCGTTATCGTTCCAATTTTTTCTTTTAATTTTTCTAATGCGGCCTTTGCAGACGCCAATGATACCTGTTGCTCAAGTATAATGTGGATGAGTGAAGCAAAAGAAGCGGGCCTGCTCCACATGGGCGGGTGACCATATTGTTTCAAAATTGATTGTAAATGCGCGTCTTTCTTTGCCAGTTGATTGCAGCGTTGCTGAAAATTATCTTTGCTAAATTGATGAATCATGAACTAAGATTAAAAGAGAAAAGGAGGGAAAGGTTATCGCGCACGGCTAACAGGGAAAAAGAGAATACCCGTTTAATTTATATAGTTTCCCGCACTTTAATTTCAGCCAGGTTTTGCATAAAAAAATGTCATGTATGAATATCCAAAATAAAAATTAAAGTCAAAAATCATACAACACATCAGACGTCTCTTTTCTTTTTCCTTCTCTTAGCCCCTCCTAGCCTCTCTTTGCTTTAAATTTTGCAATTGCATCCTTTGTAAATTTGCTTACTACCAGCCTTCCACTGATGGCGGCACGTTCAGCCAGCAACTGATCCCAGTTTTCAGTTCCTTTCCAGAATATTTTTTTCATTTCTGCCAGCGCTTCCGTATTTGCATGGGCGAGCGTATTGGCAAGGCGTATAATGGCTTCATCCAGGTTTTCAATGCTATTATGTACCTCAGCAAACAAGCCTTTGCGTTTGGCCCAGTCCGCATTGCGCCACATTCCTGCATCAATAGCCAAATGACTGAATGCTGCATTGCCTGTTTTTCTTTCAATAACAGGTCCCACTACAAAGGGCCCTATACCTATGGCCAGTTCACTTAGTTTTACTTCTGCTGTTTCTGTAGCAATGGCATAATCTGTTGCCGCCAGCAAGCCTACACCACCACCTACGCATTTTCCCTGTATACGGCCAATGATCAGTTTACCACAGGTCCGCATGGAATTTATGACGCGGGCAAATCCGCTAAAAAAGACCTTTCCTTCTTCTGCATTGGTAATAGCTGCCAGTTCATCAAATGAAGCACCGGCACAAAAAGCCTTTTCGCCGGCAGAACGGAGTATAATCAATTTTGTGTCTGCATTTAATCCGGCATGATGAATTTCCTGCGCCAGATCATTGAGCATTTTACCGGGCAGTGAATTGCTCTGCGGATGAAAAAATTCAATACTGGTAATACCTGCATGGTCTGTATGTGTACTTATGTATGATTCCAACATATAGCTAAGAGATTAAAAGAAAAAAGGAGGGAAAAAGGTTAATCAGTCAATTTTTCTCTTCCAAAATTATTAAAAATCCTGTAAATACCATTCTTCATTAAGTCTGCTTTAAAATTAATCAACATTCCATGTTTTAAATTTAAAAATGATAACTGGGTTTTAATTTGATTAAAATAAACAGTTGGCAAAGGAGTTATAGATTTTAGTTCAAGTACTAAATATGTTTTCCACAAGCAAATCAGCTTATACGCTTTTTCAATATGTAACTCCTCATAGTCAATTGCCAAAAACACCTCACGTTGCACATTTATGTCCAACTTGGTTAGTTCATAATATAAAATTTCTTCATAAACTTTTTCAAAACATCCAGGGCCAACTTTTGAGTGCATTTTATACAGAGATTAACAACAATTCCCGTTAATTCATTAATGCTCATAATAGTTAAGAGGAGAAAAGATATGGCCGAAGTTCTTTAGTTTTTCTTTTCAAATATTTGTTTTTCCCTCTTTCTATTTAGGTTTTTACACCACTTTAATACTGATTTGTAATTTGGCCTTTTAAGCCGCTTTCCCTTTTATACTCATTTCTCCGTTTAACCTCTTTGCCCTCCTTTTCTCTTTTCATCTCTTGGCTACCATTGTTAATATCGTCGCTATCCCCACATGCTCATCCGTTTCATCTAGTATCTCCACATACCATTTTACAATTCCTTTGGGTATATCATTTTCATCTTTTAATTCCTGCTCCGTTTTTTCCTTGCAGGTAAACCGTACATAAATAACGGCGCCGGGGTAAACAGGTTTTGTAAAACGCAATTCATCAATACCGTAATTTAACAATACAGGGCCCAAATCACTGCCGTCTACAAATAAACCCGCGGCCGCACTTAAAATAAAATAACCATGTGCTACCTGTTTATCAAACATAGTTTGATTAAAAGCAGTACCGGTTTTATGCGCATAAAAATGATCGCCGCTCAGGTTGGCAAAACTGTCTATGTCTTCAGCAGTAATGGTTCTTTTCCCCGTAATCAGCTGATCACCCGGTTGCAATTCTTCAAAGTATTTTTTAAATGGATGTATAGTAGCCAGGTTACCTTTTGCATAAGGCTGATAAACATGCGTGATGGCGGTAATAGTAGTAGGAGAACCCTGTACAGCTACTCTTTGCATATAATGTTTTACACCCCGCATGCCGCCCATTTCTTCTCCACCGCCAGCACGCCCCGGACCGCCATGTACCAACAACGGTTGTGGAGAACCATGACCTGTACTTTCCTTTGCGCAATCATTATTAAGCACCAGTATTCGTCCATGATGGGTAGCTGCTGCCAATACATACTGACGGGCAATGGTATCATCTGAAGTTACTATTGTAGAACACAAAGAGCCCTTACCTTTTTTGCTTAAAGCAATGGCATCATCCATGTTTTTATAGGGCATGATGGTACTGACAGGGCCAAATGCTTCTACGCTGTGTGATTCTTCTGCTGCAAACGGTTTTTCATTTACCAGTAACAACGGACTTAGAAAAGCACCTTTGTGTTCGTCTGCATCTATTACTTCAACACTGTCCATACTGCCATAAATAATTTGTGAGGAGGCCAGTAATTTTTGCACCTGTGCTTTTACTTCTTCTCTTTGTAATTGCCCGGCAAGCGCACCCATTCTTACTTTTTCATTGAGCGGGTTGCCAATAACTGTTTGTGATAAAGCAACCGCAATGGCTTTACAGGCATCTTCCATTTTATTTTCAGGAACAAAAATTCTCCTGATGGCCGTACATTTTTGCCCGGCTTTTACTGTCATTTCTTTTTTTACTTCCTTAATAAATATATCCCATTCAGGTTTACCGGGCGTTACATCATCACCTAAAACAATACAATTAAGAGAATCGGCTTCCATGGTAAAACGAACGCTTTCTTTTAAAATATTTAAGTTTGATTTTAAAACCAGGCCCGTTGATGCGGAACCCGTAAACGTTACCACATCCTGCGCACCCACATGATCCAGTAAATCACCTGCACTGCCGCATATAAGTTGTAAAGCGCCATCGGGTAAAATACCACTGGCGGCAATTTCTTTTACAACCGCTTCAGTTAAATATGAAGTAAGCGTGGCTGGTTTTACAACTGCAGGCATACCAGCCAATAAATTAACAGCAATTTTTTCAAGCATGCCCCAAACCGGAAAATTAAAAGCGTTGATATGAACAGCTACTCCTTCTTTGGGTACTAAAATATGTTGCGCCATAAAAGTATTTCCCTTGCTGAGGTTATGGCTTTCTCCATCAAGGCAATAAAATTCGTTGGGAAATTTTCTGCGGAGTGATGCGTTGGCAAATAAATTACCAATTCCGCCTTCAATATCAATCCAGCTATCAATTTTTGTGGCACCCGTTTGATAGCTGACAGCATAAAATTTTTCTTTCTGTGCAGTGAGGTGAAGCGCAAGGGCACGCAACATTCTTCCACGTTCATGAAAACTCATTTTACGCAATGCGGGATTACCTGCTTCTCTTCCATAACGTAAGATGCCGGCAAAATCCAGTCCTTTTGTTGTAGCGTGTGAGATAGTGTGACCATTAACTGCATTGTATAATGCCTGGCCATCACCATCGCCCGTTGTCCAGCGGCCCTGTATATAATTTCCGAGTTTATTCATATAGCATACATTTAATCCGTATCTAAATTACTTTAAAAGAAAAATAAGTGATAATATGATTTTAATGATGGTTGTATCTAATTTTGTCTTACCAGCTTCAATACTTATATACTTTCTATGTGGAAACAAATAACAGCAGCACTATTGCTACTGGCTTTTACTGCCAGCAGTTTTTGCAGAACTGTTATTGTCCTGGATTATTATGCCAACGCAACCGTGTATGCGAAAGCCTGTATTAATAAAGCCCGGCTTGCCATGCATTGCAATGGCAAGTGCCAGATGATGAAAAAACTGGAACAGGAAGAAAAAAATGACCAGGATAACCTTGAAAGAAAATCAGAAAATAAAAACGAAATACAGCCTGCCAACTCTTTTTGCAGTGCAATATTTCTTCAGCCAGAAGCAACCCCGCATGCTGATGCACATATTACCATTCATAAACCGGTAGACCGGGCCTACGCATTATTACGTCCACCCGCCATGGCATAACACTCATGTTATTGTTCATGCTGATTAGCATGCAGCAGGTTATATCATTTCTTTTTCAAAAAATTTGTGCAGCCGCATTAATTACCAGGATTACCCATATAAACCTAATTGGATAATCCTGGTAATTAAAATAAATTCTACACAATTATTTTAGCGCCTGCAGCACATTACTTTCATTTCAAACTAACTATCATGAAGAAGCTATTTACAGCAACTGTACTGTTGCTGTCACTGACTATCTGCAATGCATGCGAAATATGTGGTTGCGGTGTGGGAAATTATTATATAGGCATACTGCCGCAATTCAATCATACTTTTTTTGGTGTTCGTTACCAGTTCAGAAAATTTAATACCCGTTTAACTGACGATCCCTCACAGTTTAGCAAAGACTATTACCAGACTGCAGAACTATGGGGCGGCTGGAATATTGGAAAAAAATGGCAGGTACTTGCTTTTGTTCCTTATAATAGCAGTCACCAGGTTTCTGATGAAGGCACCAGTAACCTTTCAGGAATCGGAGACATTGCGGTACTGGCAAATTATAAACTGCTTGATATTGCATCCACAAACGGAAAGAAAAAACTTATTACCCGGCAATTATGGATTGGTGGTGGCATTAAACTGGCTACCGGCAAGTTTAGTATTGACCCAACTGATCCTGATGTGGCAGCCGCTGCCAATACACAGATAGGTTCTGGCAGTACTGATTTTATATTGAATGCGATGTACAATATCCGGATCAACCGGTTTGGTGTAAATACCAGTGCCAACTATAAAATCAATACAAGCAATAATAACAAATACCAGTTTGGTAATAAGTTTACGGCCAGCAGTTTTGCTTTTTATGCGTTGCCTGCAGCAAAAACCACCTTTACCCCCAACATGGGAGTTTTGTATGAGCATGCCGCCATTAACTATTTACAGCGTGCCAAAGTGGGGCAAACAGGCGGATACCTTACACTTGCCTCCGCAGGCGCAGAATTTACTTTCAATAAAATAACTGTTGGCGGCAATTTACAACTGCCTATGGCACAAAATTTTGCCAACGGGCAAACTGAATCAAAACTGAGGGGCATGCTGCATGTAACATTCGCCTTATAAAAGTATAAATAACAGCAAAACTACCGTAGTCTTTAAATATTGATTAGTAAAGACTATGGTAGTTTATCCGGGATGTTTTAAATAAAAATGCCGCCAGTAAAAAGGCGGCATAATAGTTAGTTTTGGTATGTATTATTTTACACCAGGCTGGCTTGTTTTTCATCTATAGCAGTACACAAAAGATTAAACACATCCGTCTCTGTCCCCTCGCCTTTTATAATGACCACTTTTCCGAATTGGTTATAATACTCTTCAACAACAGATGTTTTGCTGTAGTATTCAATTAACCTTGCGCGTATAACATCTTCTTTACTGTCATCGCTGCGGCCACTGGTAAGACCACGGTTTAGTAATCTTTTTACCAGTTCTTCTTCACTTACTTTCAGCGCAAGCAACACATTAATGGATGCGTTGTATTGCCCAAGCAGGGCATCCAGGGCTATGGATTGTGCCTTGGTCCGCGGAAAGCCATCAAACAAAAATCCTTTAGCCTGCGGGTTATTAGCAAGGGCGGAACGAATCATTCCAATTACCACTTCGTCTGGTACCAGCTGACCCTGATCCATTAATTTCTTTGCCTCTAAACCCAATGCGGTCTGACCGGCAATCTCGCTACGCAAAATATCACCGGTAGAAAGATGTTTTAACCCGTATTTTGCCATCAGTTTCTCAGACTGTGTACCTTTTCCGCTTCCCGGAGGACCAAATAAAATTAAATTGAACATATTTTCTGCTTAGCCTTTTGGAGAAAAACAAATATAAAGGAACAGCCTTAAAATTCCTTTAACAATTTTAGGGGAATTTCTAATGATTTTCTACAATGTTAAAGCTGGAAACGTGTCGGTCCAACGACAATCTGAGCAAACCATTGACACGTAAATTTGTTATATAACCGAACGCATGAAAAATATAACAAGGTTTACGCTGCTATTACTTTTGCCTGCTGTGTTTGCACACTGCAGCTATTCGCAATCAGCCACTGCCAAAAAAACAACCAGTATGGATAGTACAAACAAAAAAAATCCTGTCTTCTCTAAAACAGACAGCAGCCCGGTAAATATGAGCGATGAAGAATGGCGAAAGATATTACCCGCCAATGTATACAATATTGCCAGGCAAAAAGGTACAGAGCGGCCCTGGACAAGCCCCTATGAGACTTCAAAAGAAATAGGAACTTATTACTGCGCTGTTTGCGGGAATGCCTTATTTAAAAGTGACACAAAATTTGAAAGTGGATGTGGATGGCCCAGTTTTTACGAACCCATCAGTAAAACCAGTATTATTTATATTGCTGATAATACGTTGGGTATGAAAAGAACAGAGGTTGAATGTGGCAGGTGTACCTCTCACCTGGGGCATGTATTTGATGATGGTCCGCCTCCAACCGGTCTTCGCTATTGCATTAACGGGGTAGTGCTTGATTTTGAGAAAGCAAAAGATGCAGAAAAAAAATATAACGATAAGAAGGCCGGATAAATAGAAGACCAGGGCTTTTGAAATGGATAAAAAGTAAGCCGCAGATTCACAGAGTATGTAAAAATAATCTGTGAATCTGCGGCTTAAAAAATGTCTAACCAGACTGGTTACACTTTTTTCATATCGATATTCAGCGTAATCTCCACATCTTTACCAGCTATCAGGCCACCAGCTTCGGTTGTTTTATCCCATTTAAGATTATAATCAAAACGGTTAACCGTTGTTTTTGCTTTAAAGCCAAGATGCGTTCCGCCCATAGCAGTTACAGTACCACCATACGTTACATCGAAAGAAACAGTTTTGGTAATATCCCTGATAGTAAGATCGCCTGTTAATTTGTATTTATTATCTCCCAGCAACTGGAATGATTTGCTCACAAATTTTATTTGCGGGAATTTTTCAGCATTTAAAAAATCATCAGATTTAAGGTGCTTATCCCTCATTTCGTTATCTGTATTAATCGAACTTACATCTGCTGTAAAATTGATAGCTGCATCCGTAAAATCGGGCTTTGAATTTGTCATGCCGCCGTCAAAAGATTTAAAACTTCCATCAACATCAGAAACTACCAGGTGAGCAACGGAAAACCTGACGTTGGTATGGGCCTTATCAAGCACCCACTTGGCAGGAGCCTGTACAGGCACGTACTGTGCAGTGCCTGGCGCAAAAGGCGTGGTAGCAGGTTTTAAAACAATAAAGGCAGAGGTGAATACAAGAACTCCGGATATAGCCGGCAACAAGACCATTCTTTTCATATTAATATTTTTAATGTTTAAACATTGACAAAGATAATGCGTTTTTCCCTGTTACTATTTTTATTCTTTTAAATATGGATTTTATTAACATTATGGCTGAAAATGAAACGCAGACATTCGCTGATAACTTTTGTCACTGCCTGGCATAGCAGTACTTTTGTACAAACCATTGGAATACATGAATAATTTAAAGCTGTCGCGTCTTTCTGAAACACTTATAGGTTCTGAAATAGTGAAATTGGGAGGAGAAATCAGGGATAAAATCCGTAAAGGAGAAAAAATATACAATTTCACGGTAGGTGATTTTGACCCGGCAATTTTCCCGATACCAAAAGAACTGGAAGATGCAATTGTAGATGCTTACAGAAAGCATTTTACCAATTACCCGGCAGCAGAGGGCAATCTTGATCTCAGGGAGGCCATTAGTGTGTTTATGAAGGAAAGGCAGCAATTAGATTATCAGCCGGCAGAAATATTGGTAGCAGGCGGTGGGCGGCCATTGATTTATTCTTTGTTCCGCGCCGTTTGCGATGAAGGCGATAAAGTAATCTATGCAGTACCTTCCTGGAACAATAACCATTATGCAAATTTTACAGGTGCGCAGCATGTAGTGGTAGAAGCCAGTAAAGAAAATAACTTCATGCCCACAGTTGATCAGTTGCGCCCCCATATTAAAGGCGCTACACTGCTGGCTTTGTGTTCTCCCCAAAACCCTACCGGTACCACATTTACCAAAGAAGATCTACAGGCTATTTGTGCCATGGTAGTGGAAGAAAATAAGCAGCGTGGAGAAAATGAAAAGAAGTTGTATGTAATGTACGACCAGATGTATTCATTACTTACCTACGGAAATATTGTTCATTATAACCCGGTATCACTGAATGCAGCCATGCGCCCCTATACTATTTTTATTGATGCCATCAGTAAGGTATTCGCGGCTACCGGTGTAAGGGTAGGCTGGTCTATAGGTCCGGGTGAAATAATTGATAAGATGAAATCTATCATGACTCATTTAGGATCCTGGGCACCTATGGCGGAGCAAAAAGCTGTAGCCGGGTATCTTTGCCAAAAAGAAAACATTGACAGTTATCTTGCTCATTTCAAAAAAGAACTGGAAATACGGCTAAATGGCCTTTACAATGGATTACAGCAGCTTAAAACAGAAGGCTACCCGGTAGATGCCATTGCACCGCAGGGAGCTATTTATCTTACAGTACAATTCAATTTTACAGGTAAAAAAACAGGTGCGGGAAAAATCCTGGAAAAGCAATCAGATACAACGGCCTACTTGCTGGATGAGGCAAAACTTGCTGTGGTGCCTTTTTATGCTTTTGGAGCAGCTGCCAGTTCAAGCTGGTACAGGCTGAGTGTTGGTACTTGTAAAAAAGAAGAAATAGATGCGGTAATCAATCAACTAAAAGAAGCAATGAATAAATTATCTTAAAAGTAAAAGCCCCGGTACCGGGGCTTTTATATAATTATTTAATTAATACTGATTATTGGTGTAGTTCTGATGAATTAATTCTTGTTACAAACAAACTGGAAGGGTTTTAATTCTGGCTGATGAATAACCTTTACAATCTTTTTCCGGTTATGCACTACTTTATGCCTGGTAATATCAAAAACTTCGTGCGCTGTACAAAAACTGTCTACTGTTTCAAGCTGAAACAACAATGAGTTGAGTTTTTCAAGTTCTAACTCAATCTGATACTGGTTCATAGATTCATCTTTCACCAGGACAAGCAAATCCCTGTTAGTAGCCTTCATGTCTTATTAGATTTTAATATCCAACATAACCTTTATGTATTCCACAACCACAATTTTTTCCTGATACCCGGCGCTCGCTATTACAGCTAACCACCAGTATCGCTATAATCAGTAATAAGAATAATAAACTGTTGTTTCTATTTTTCATGGTTTGGATTTTCTAAATTAAACTATTTTGCTTACAAAATAGTATTTCCGGTTGAGACAAATTAAAAATATTAACATTATCAAAGACCCTAAATATACTGTACTGATAGCGCCACTGGACTGGGGGCTGGGACATGCAACCCGCTGTATACCCCTTATCGAAAAACTCTTAATTGTTGGTTTTAAAGTAATTATAGCCGCGGAGGGTGATCAGAAAATACTATTGCAATCAGCATTTCCGGAGCTTGAATTTGTGCATTTAAGCGGTTATAAATTGAAATATGGCACAACAGGGCTGAGCACTATTTTAAAAATAATTTTTCAAATCCCTAAAATATTGACAGCAATCAACAGAGAAAACAAATGGCTGCGTAATTTCATTAAAAGTAAACACTTAGATGTTGTTATTGCTGATAATCGGTTTGGAATGCATAACAAAAAAATAATTTCAATTTTTATTACACACCAGTTATTGATAAAAACATCTGCTGGAAAATTTACAGATACACTTGTTCAGAAGATAAATTATCATTTTATAAATCAATTCAACTATTGCTGGATACCGGATGCTGCAGGAGAAATAAACCTGGCAGGAGAATTATCACATCCTGCAACAAAACCAAAAAATAAAATATTATATACGGGCGTATTGTCAGGAATAAATAAAGAGAACATAACGGTTACCAATAAATTGCTGATAATTCTTTCCGGACCGGAACCGCAACGGAGTATAATAGAAAAAATTTTACTGGAGCAATTAAAAAACTACACGCACCCTGTTATTTTAGTAAGAGGGCTGCCTTCCGCCAATGAAATCATTTCGGCGGGTGAAGGAATAACTATTTACAATTTTCTCTCCGGCTTGCAATTACAACAGGTGATTAATATGTCTGAAATTATTATCAGCCGTTCTGGTTACAGCACTATTATGGATCTGTTGCCATTGGGTAAAAAATGCATTTTTATACCTACGCCTGGCCAGGCAGAGCAGGAATACCTGGCAAACCGGATGGCTTTTAATAACTATGCAGTTATTGGTTATCAAAATAATTTTTCTTTACTGCCAATGATACAAAAAGCAGAGAACCTGCAAATACCAGATTTATCTGCTCTTAAAATGCCCGGCAACGCAATAGAAATCATTGCAGCATTGATAACACAATTGGATACACAGGAATAATAATGTAAGTGTGGTTCTGATGTATTAAAAACATCCTCTTAAATTACCGGGCACAATTCTTTTAATACGCAAATACAGCATCCAATAAAATCTGGTCTTATGCTGCACCAATAGAATGCCGGTATTATCAAAGAGATTATTGCCTGGCAGTATCACGGATGCTTATTTACCACTGCGGTAGCTAAGCATGTAATTTAGGATAATCATAAAAAAGCAATTCCTTACTGGCAGTGGAAAATTTTTTCCAGCTATCAATATTTGCTTTAACTGCAAATATGCCGCAGGTAGGTACATTGTCGGTTCTTATAACAGGTGTGAGTGTGTTTACAAAATCTGTAATGCCGGGGTTGTGAGAGAAAATAGCAACCGTATTAAGTTTATCATCTGTATTGCCAATCAATTGCTCAAAAAAAGATTCATGTGCAAGATAGAGCCCTTGTTCAAACAGCAGTTGGTCTTTGCTGGTTCCAAATGTGCTGATAAATTTCTCTGCAGTAGTTTTCGCTCTTTTAGCGGGGCTGGAAATAAATGCGTCTATCGTTTTGATTTTTGCCAACAGGCGGCGGGACATTTCATCCGCGTCTTTAAATCCGCGGGCATTTAAAGGGCGGTCAAAATCTGGTAGGCTGGCTTCTTCCCAGCTGCTTTTAGCATGACGTATGAGTATAAGAACCTTCATATGTGGAAATATACAAATATTATACTTTTCTCACACCCGGAATACCGTCAATATAAATATTGAAAATTAAAACCGGCCTGTTTTATTATGGTTTTGCAAAAGGAAAATTAGTTTAAAAACGGTTGTTACAAATTTACAAAATACTTTCCCAAACCGGGAAAAAAATACACATAAATTTAATCTAATATCCTCTTACATTTTTCTTTTCAACATAATTGATAAATGCCTTATTTACTACGCGGTTACCCCCCGGCGTTGGATAGTTTCCTGTAAAATACCAGTCGCCGGTATTGGTAGGGCACGCACTGTGCAATGATTCTATGGTCTGGTATATTACCTGTACAGGAATATCCAGTCCTTCAGGCGTTATTAATTGTGCAATTTTATTCGAAATTTCTTCTGTAGTAAATGGTTTATATACTTGTCTTACTACATTTTCTGTATGTAAAAGGCCGGTTCGCGACAACTCTAAACAATGGTCGTACAGCTCCTGCAGCAAATCTTCTTTATCATGTTCTTTTAATAGTTCCATTGCTGCGCGAAAAGCAATAAAATCGCCCAGTTTACTCATATCTATTCCGTAACAATCAGGATAACGAATCTGGGGAGCAGAAGAAACAATAATGATTTTTTTAGGCCGCAGTCTTGACAACATGCGTACAATACTTTCTTTGAGTGTAGTTCCCCTCACAATTGAATCATCAATTACAACCAGTGTGTCCTCATCTTTGCGCAGGGTACCATACGTAATATCATATACGTGCTGCACCATTTCATTACGGTTGGCATCCTGAGTAATAAACGTGCGCATTTTTACATCCTTGATAGCGATTTTCTCAATCCTTATCCGCCGGTTTATCATTTCCTTCAGCTTCTCATCATCATAATTTTTACCCCATGATAATATGCGCTCCACCTTTACTTTATTCATGTAATCTTCCATACCTTTCTGCAGACCATAAAAAGCTACTTCGGCTGTATTGGGTATAAAAGAAAAAATAGTGTTTTTTAAATCGTGGTTAATGGAATTCAACACTGCATCACTCAAATTATAGCCCAGTGCATTGCGTTCACGGTAAATCTTCTCATCATTACCACGCGAAAAATAGATGCGTTCAAAACTACAGGCCCTTCTTTCCTTCGGAGCCAGGATCTGCTCAATGCTGTAATCGCCGTTTGCACGAATAATAAGGGCCTGCCCGGGCATTAATTCTTTTACTTCATTTTCTCCTACATTGAATGTAGTGCGTATAGCAGCCCTTTCTGAAGCAGCAACAATCATATCCTCGCTTACATAATAATAAGAAGGCCTGATGCCGTGTTCGTCACGCATTACAAATGCATCGCCATTGCCAATTAAGCCGCCGATATGATAACCACCATCAAAAAGCTTAGTGGCTTTTTTTAAAACATTTACAATATCCAGATGACCGGGATCAGCTTCATCTTCCTTTACCATAAAATGATGCACTACTTCCATCATAGCTGCCAGATCGCTCTGGCGCTGAAATTCTCCCGGATCAATATTGACCAGTGAAAACAGCTCTTCCGTATTCACTAAATTAAAATTCCCGGCCAGGGCCAGGTTGCGGACAGGAATGGTGTTTCTTTTTATGAAGGGATGACAAAAATCTGCATTGTTCTTCCCCTGGGTGCCGTAACGCAGGTGTCCAAGCAATAGTTCCCCCAGGAATCTAACATGACCTTTTAATAATCCAGGGTGCTTTTTGATATCTGGCTGGTATTTCTCCAGGTCTGCTATTTCTTCTGATACCTGCCTGAACAAATCTGCTATAGGCTGCGGCGCTACACTTCGCAAACGGTGCAGAAACGGATAGCCTGGCTCTACATTCAGCTTTACAGATGCAATACCAGCACCATCCTGGCCCCGGTTATGCTGCTTTTCCATAAGCAGGTATAACTTGTTAAGACCGTACAAAACAGTACCATATTTTTGCTGGTAATATGGAAGGGATTTACGTAAACGAATGAGGGCCAGCCCGCATTCATGTTGAATAGCATCACTCATGGTAGGAAATGAGGCGCAAAAATAAGCCGAGTTTACCAGATAAAAAACCTTTAAGCAAACCTTTGTGTTTGTTTTTTGAGAAGGGGAAATTATAAATGAGGAATGCACCTCCTCTAATATGTTGTGCTACACAAACATATTGAGACAAAAGCCCGAAAAACGCCGGGCTGTTGTCATCAAAAAAAAGGGGAAATTATAATTGAAAAAATATCATTTAAACATATCCTGCAGAACTATTAATAAAGTTTACGAGGGAGGCAGAATTTTTAAGTTTTAACTTTTTAAGAATATTATGACGGTGTACTTCCACTGTCTTCAGTGAGATATCAAGTTGGGTAGCGATTTCTTTTGAAGAATGTCCTTCACGTATATGGTGTATGATTTGCATTTCTCTTTCTGTAAGCGAATTAATACTGGGCGTATCATGATTGTCATCCAGCAGCTGATCAGAAATAATGGTTTTAATCTCGTCGCAAACATATTTATTACCCTTGAAAACTTCGATAATGGCGTTGAACATCTCTTCTTTTGAAGAATTCTTGGTAACATAGCCCCTTGCACCTACCTGCAGCATTTTCTTTGCATAAGCCGGCTGGGAATGCATTGATACGCCTATTACTTTAGAATCAGGAGAAAGCTTACGGATTTTTTCAGTGGCTTCAAAACCATTGAACGGTGCCATATTTATATCCATTAAAACAATATCAGGCGTTAACTCTTTTGCGAATTCTACTGCCTGTTCGGCATCGCCACATTCTGCGACTACTTCAAAACGCTCATCACTGTTAAGGATATACGTCCATGTTTCACGGATAAGCTTATGATCATCGGCAATTAAAATGGTAATTTTTTCCATACTCCGTAGTTTAAATGTTATGAATAGGTACCTGTATAAAAAGTTTGCAGCCCTTGCCCGGTGCAGTAGTAATAATTACTTCGCCATTAAAAAGATGCGCCCTGCTTTCAATGTTTGAAAGGCCTACACCTTTTTTAAATTTAATTTTCCCCGGCTCAAAGCCTATGCCATTATCAACAATCGAAAGGTTAATAAGTTTTTCATTTAATTTTAAATCAATAATAATGCGGGTAGCAGCTGCATGTTTTAAAACATTGCTTACCTGTTCCTGTATAATACGGAAAAGCATAAGCTTCTGTTTATCATCAATAATATTATCAAAATCTCCGTTGTGTATAAACTGGACCTGCAATGCATTCGTCATACGCAGCGACTCCACCAGGTCGTTAATTGACTCTATTAAACCAAGGTCCTTAACACTGGGTGGCACCAATGCCCTGGAAATATGCCTTATTTCATTAATTGCGGTGAAAATGCTGTCGGCACTTCTTTTAATCAGTGCATCTTTTTGCCTGGTATCTGTCTTTGCCAGTTCCAGGTACAGTTTGGCCGTAGAAAGTATCTGGTTTACATTGTCATGCAACTCTTTGCCTATTTCCGCCCTTTCTTTTTCCTGGGCATCCACTACCGCCTGTGCAATTGTTTTTTGTTTGTTTATTTCCTGTGTAAGTAACTGCCCTTCCAGTTTCTTCCTGTCTGTAATGTCTTGCATGGCGCCCACAAATCTTACTGCATTGCCATCATTGTCCCATACTATAAAAGCCCTGTCTGCTACCAGCACATAACTGTTATCCGCTTTTTGAAACCGGTATTCTGAATACACGACACCTCTTTCTTTATTCTTTATTGCACCAATATACAGCCGCTTTGTTTTTTCTTTATCATCAGGATGAATTTTGCTTTCCCAAAACCCGTGCTTACCAGGATGATGCCCTGAAGTATATCCAAAAATGGAATAGAAACTTTCGCCCCAGTACAACCGCTTATTTTTTATGTCATAGTCCCAGATAGCATCATTGGTGGCTTTTGTTGCCAGCATATACCGCTCATTGCTGATATTTATTTTTTGTTCTGCCTGTTTATTTTCTATTATAACACCCAGCAATGTGGCAACTCTTTTGAATAGTTCTAATTGTTCTTCTGAAGGCGATATTTTCTCCCGGTAATAACCGGCGAAAGAGCCCAGCACTTTATTGGAAGATGTTACAATAGGAAAGGACCAGCAGGCAGCCAGTTTATATTTACCGGCAATATCTTTATAATCTTTCCATAACGGGTCATGTTTGATATCTGATACAATTATGGTTTTACGCAGAAAAATGGCAGTGCCACAGGAACCGGCTTCAGCACCGGTTTGGAGACCATCTATTTTTCTTATAAACCCGGCAGGCAGGGAGGGGGAAGACAAACTTCTTATTGTTTTACCATCTTCATCCAGCAACAGCACAGAACACAATAACCCGGGATTAAATTTCTCCATACCGGTGAGAAAATAGTCAGCCGTATTTTTTAAAGAGGCATCAGCATTGATATTCAATTCCAGTACTTCTTTCTCCAGCGAAAGCAGCATTTGCTGTTTTTTCCGGTGCGTAATATCTTTAAAATAAATAAACAATCCCTGTTGTGATGGGTAAGCGCTTATATCAAAATAAACTTTCAGTTTGCCTATATATAATTCAAAAGAGAACGCTTTTTTTGCTGTTATGGCTTTCTGGTAACGGTTAAGATTCTTTATCTTTTTTAATTCGGGAAAAGCTTTCCATAAATTTTTGCCCAGCACTTCCACATCTTTTATCCCTGTTAGTTGCTCGGCTATGGGATTCCACCATAAAATATTATACTTATGATCAAGTGCTATAAATCCATCCGTAATACTGTTTAATATATTGGTAATATGCCCCGAATACGCCTGCAACTGCTGTTCTGATTGTTTACGTTCAGAAATATCATGAAGGCTTATAATTACGCCGTCTATTACGCTATCGGTAAATTTATTAATACCCTTTACTTCTACCCATGTCCAGGTTTCCTGGTTATTTTTAAGGCGCACGTCTGTAACAATAATTGAATCAGGGTTCGTCAATAATTCTTCAAATAATTTTCTGCAGCGTTGTATATCTTCCGGGTGCATAAAATCAAAGGCGTCTTTGCCGGAAAGTTCTTCTTCTCCATATCCAAGTACCGCTGTTACAGATGGTGTAACGTATTTAATCAAACCACCGTTATCCAGTACAAACACCACATCCATTAAATTCTGAAGAATGGCCCTGAATTTCAACTCATTTCTGCGGATTGCTTCTTCCGCTTTTATTTTTTCGGTTATATCACGGTTTACAGAAATATATCCTGTTATATTATTGTTCGGATCTTTTAAGGCTGAAACGATACACAATAAATAAATTATTTCTCCGGTTGCCTTTTTATGTAATACCTCGCCTTCCCAGTGGCCTTTTGCTTTCAGTTGCTGTGCAGCATCTGCTGAAGCCGTATTTAAAAAATCATGTGATAGCAGATCAACAATATTTCTTGTTACCGCATCTTTTACAGCTATTCCATATATTTCTTCTGCCCTTTTATTCCAGGTGACTACATTAAAATTTACATCTGTTGATATGATTACATCCGAAGCATTTTCAATAAGCCTGGCCTGGAAACTTATCTTTTCTTCCGCCATCTTGTAATCATGGATATCAACCAGTGAACCTATATAACCAAGAAAGGTTCCATCATCTAAAAACCTGGGTATTGATTTATCAAGCACCCAGCGGTATTCCCCGGTGCGGTATTTTAAGCGGTAGATCAGTGAAACAGGCTTTTTTTGCTGGAAACCTTTCTTGTATTCCCCGATGCCAATATGTATGTCACCGGGATGTATTACTTTGTTCCAACCATCGCCCCATGCTTCGGCTGCACTGATGCCGGTAAAATCTGTCCAGTATTTATTTACATAAATTGTTTTATCATCTTCATTGCTCACCCAAATCATTACGGGCGCATTGTCGGCCATATTGCGGAAACGTTCTTCACTTTCCAGCAATATATTCTGTATTTGCTCTTTTTTTGTTACGTCGTTTATAATAACCAGCCTTGCTTTCCGGTTAGAATGATGGAAATTATAGGATTGTATTTCTACATGTATGAGCGTGCCGTCTTTTTTCTGGTGTGTCCAGATAGTTTTATCTGTAACCTTTACCGGTTTAAGTAAATGCAGGTGATGCATAAACTTTGTTCTTTCACTTTCCGGCCGGATCCCGCTTATGGTCATTTGTAAAAAGGCCTCTTTTGTATAACCATAATGAGCAATAGCTGCTTCGTTTACATCCAGGAACTGCAATGTTATTTTATCATAAATCCACATGGGCTGCGGACTTTCATCAAACAGTGATTTATAAATTTCATGACCGGAGGGAGATGAGCCATTTTTATGCAGTTTGCCGATTTCAGTTCCCGACCATTGAAGCAGGGCGCCTGCCGTTTCTTTTGCAAGTAATTGTGTTATCGTCCATTTTATGTACAGGGTGCTTTTTTTTGCTGTACGCAATGTGGATGTAAACTCAAAAGAAGACCTGTTTGTAAAAATAGCGGATAATCCTGCGGTGGGAAATGTACAATTGCTATCCTGCAAAAAAGAAATAAATGACTGATTAAACAGGTCTTCGGGCGGCATACCCAATGCACAAAAAAAAGCATCATTTACAGATAAAGTGTTTGCTTCCAAATCTGTAATCACCGTGTAAACCCGTAACAGGGATTGATTAATTTCAGGTACAGTCACTTCCGCTATAATACTTCTCATAATTACCTGGTTAAAAGCCTGCTTGCGAAATTCCGGTTTAGTAAAAGAAACTCATAATGGCATTTGTATTTTAGATTGATCATTTCAGCCTATACAATTACAATAACCTGATAATAAATGTAAACAAAAAAGCACTGATAAATCAGTGCTTATGGTATATTTAAACTTTGATAAGTGTTAACCCCTATCTGGCAACGCTGGTTGCACTTTGCATCCATTTTTGCAACTGCGTGCAAGTTTTATAATCATCGTCAATCATGATATAGTAGGTTGCAATTTTACTGTTGAACCATTTTTCGATAGCATCCCCTTTTTTCACTTCCAGCGCACGTTGCGCTTCACGGTTATAATCGTCTTTTAAATTTTCTATATGCGGTTCCGTACGTGTTTTTAAATAGACTACCCGGACACTTTTCCTGTTGCGATCATCAGTAAAAGTCACTGGTTGAGAATATTCTCCCACTTTTAATTTTGGTAATAAAGTTACCAGGTCTTTATCAAGCTGGTCGATGGTACAAAAAGTACCATTTTGACACTGAAGAAATCCTGCTGTATACTTTGACATATCGTCTTCACTGTACCTGGAAACGGCTTCTCCGAAGCTGGTTGTTCCTGCAATTAACTTAGACCGTATAGAATCGAGCTTACTTACAGATATTTTAATTTCATCATCGGTAATCTGCGGAATGATTAAGATATGTCTTACTGTGGCATCATCACCGGCGCGGTTTACCATTTGTATAATGTGGTAACCAAATTTTGATTTTATAACAGGGGATACCTGTCCTTCTTTTAACCTGAAAGCAGCCTGCACAAAAGCCGGATCCATTACCTTTTCGGTACGGTTGATATTATACATACCGCCATTGTTTTTACTCCCCGGGTCCATAGAATAAAGACTGGCCATGGTTTCAAATTTTCTTGTGCCCGATTCAACCTGTTTTTTATAATCGTTTAATTCTTCAATGGCATTTTTATCAAGATCCCTGCCCGCTTTGGGGTACAATACGATTTGCCCTATTTCTACCTGGCTTTCTAAAAAAATAAGGCTGTCTTTTGGTATTTTATCAAAAAAGGCTTTTACTTCTGTTGGTGTTATTTTAATGCCTTCAACAATTTTGTTGCGCATCAGTTCCGCCTGTTTTCTTTCTTTAAAAGAAGTTCGAAAATCTTCTTTGATTTGATAAACCGTTCTGCCGGCTATCTGCTCAAGTGCTTCTTTTGATCCGTATGCCTGCACGAAACCCCTCACCTGGTTATCCAACAGGGATTCCAGTTCATCTTCATTTACAACCAATGAATCTTTGTCTGCCTGCAATACCAATGCTTTTAATGTGAGCGCCTGCTCCATTACAATACATTCTGCATTTTCCGGTACCGCTTCATTACGGCGCTGACGATCCAGTATTTCATTGGTGATTTCTGATTTCAGAATTATTTTATCACCTACAATACCCACCACTTTATCTGCTACAACTTTTTGCGGCTGTGCAAATACTGCCACTGCGCTCAATAAAAAAATACCGGAAAGAATTATTTGTCTCATACTAATAGTAATCTGAATGACTCAAAAATATTCAGTGTTTCTGTTAAAGACGCGGACAACGGGGCCTTTTAACAAAAATTTGTTGCCAATAATGTCAAAGTCAAAAATAAAAAGTCAAAATAAGTTGCGTGGCAAAGTTTTGCAAACACCGTTGACTTTTTATTTTTGACTCTTTAATTTCTACTTATAATGTTCTCTTTACTTCTTCTTCTTCGAATGCTTCTACTATATCGCCCACTTTAAGGTCATTAAAGTTTTTGATGGTTAATCCGCACTCCATACCTGAAGGCACATCTTTCACATCATCTTTAAATCTTTTCAGGCTGGCCAGTTCTGCGCTGGCACCTTCACCTTTCGGGTATTCAACAATACCATCGCGTATGATACGTATGCGGGCATTACGGGCAATTTTTCCATCCATTACAAAACATCCCGCAACGGTGGCTTTATCAAATTTATATACTTCCCTTACCTCTACATTGGCCAGTATCTTCTCCTGTATCTTAGGCTCAAGCATACCTTCCATGGCGCTCTTGATTTCTTCAATAGCATTGTAAATGATAGAATAGGTCTTGATTTCCACACCTTCATTATCTGCCAGTCTTCCCGCCTGCAAAGAAGGACGGCAGTTAAAGCCCACAATTACTGCATCGGAAGCTGCTGCCAGCAGCACATCATTTTCAGTTATAGCGCCCACGCCTTTCAACACCACATTTATGGCTACTTCATCCGTAGAAAGTTTCTGTAATGAGTCACTCAACGCTTCCACAGAGCCATCCACATCACCCTTGATAATCAGGTTCAGTTGTTTGAAGTTGCCCAGTGCCAAACGGCGGCCAATTTCATCCAGCGTAATGTGTTTCTTGGTGCGGATACCCTGCTCACGGAGAATCTGTGCTCTTTTATTGGCTATCTCCTTGGCTTCTGCTTCATCCTGGTATACTTTAAATTTCTCACCTGCCTGCGGAGCACCGTTAAGACCAAGTATCTGAACAGGTGTAGATGGCGGCGCATTTTCCAAACGCTGGTTGCGCTCGTTGGTCATCGCTTTAATACGACCATAATATTGGCCGCAAACCATCAAATCGCCCTGGCGCAGTGTTCCGTTTTGAACCATCAGGGTGGCTACATAACCACGGCCTTTATCAAGCGATGCTTCGATGATGCTACCGGAAGCTTCCTTATCAGGATTGGCTTTCAGATCAAGTATTTCTGCTTCCAGCAATACTTTTTCCAGCAGTAGATCTACATTTAAACCCTGCTTGGCGCTTAGTTCCTGGCTCTGGAATTTTCCACCCCATTCTTCTACCAGTATGTTCATACTGGCCAGCTGCTCGTATATTTTTTTAGGGTTTGCACCGTCTTTATCAATTTTATTTACTGCAAAAATCATGGGTACGTTGGCAGCCTGGGCGTGACTGATAGCCTCTTTTGTCTGAGGCATCACCGCATCGTCTGCCGCTACTACTATAATAGCGATATCCGTAATTTTTGCACCGCGTGCACGCATCGCGGTAAATGCTTCGTGACCGGGTGTATCCAGGAATGCAATTTTCTTACCGTTTGGCAATGTTACTTCATAAGCGCCTATATGCTGGGTAATACCACCGGCTTCCCCCGCTACTACATTGGCACTACGGATATAATCCAATAAAGACGTTTTACCATGGTCTACGTGACCCATAATCGTAACAATAGGTGCACGGGGCTTCTGTTCTTCCGGGTCATCCTCTTCTTCCTCTTCGTCCATCTCTGCCTGTTTATCCATGTCGATAAACTCTACATCAAAACCAAATTCGCCTGCTACCAGTTCTATTACATCAGCTTCCAGGCGCTGGTTGATTGAAACCATTAAGCCAAGACCCATACACTTTCCTATTACATCTGCATAGCTTACATCCATAAGATTGGCCAGCTCACTCACACTGATAAACTCCGTTAACTGCAGCTTGTTATCCTGCATATCATCGGGGCTCTGGTCTGCACTTTCCTGGCGTTTTTCCCTCCGGTATTTTGCCTTAAGGCTTTTGCCACGGCCACCGGCACCTGCCAGTTTTGCCTGTGTTTCCCTTATTTTGTCCTGTATTTCTTTCTTATCAATTTCTTTTACTTCACGTCTTGCTGCAACACCACCTCTTTGCGGCGCATTACCTCTTTTAAAACCACCCCCTGTACTACCACCAGCACTGCGGTTTGGCTGGTTGGGACCTGCTGAAGGATCTCTTTTTACAATTCCAAGACCCGGCCTTCTTGGTGGCTGCGGACCAGTACCCTGGCCTTGCTGTCCTCCCTGGTGACCCTGCCCCTGGTTTTGCCCGGGCTGGTGACGCGCAACAAAAGGTTCCCCTTTTTTATCTATGGGAATGCGTTTGCGTTTGCGTTTTTCTTCATTAGGTTTAGGCCTTGTATCACTGTCTGCAGGCAATTCAATTTTGCCAAAAATTTTTGGCCCTTCTAATTTTTCGGCCCTTATATTTTCAATTAAAGGTGCCTGTGTTTCTTCTTCCTGTACAGACGGAGTTTCTGGTTCTTCAATTTTTTTATTTTCAATCGCCGGTTTTAGCACAGGTGCTTCTTCGGGGGCCTTCTTTACTTCAACCACCGTTTCCGGTATAATTGCAGGTTCTTCTTTTTCAACTTTTACAATGGCCTCTTTCTCCTTTGGCTCTTCCTTTTTCTTTGTACTCTTTTTAGGACGTGTAGAAGAGTCAATCGCGGAGAGATCAATTTTATCCAGCACTTTCGGTCCTTCAATTTCAGGTGCCTCCACCTTACTGATCTCAGGCGCCTTTTCTTCTGCCTTTGGTACTTCTTTTGGCCTGGGTACTTCTTTTGGTGGTGCTACTACTACTGGCGCTATTGCTTCCGGCTGCTTTACTTCTTCAACCGGTTTTTCTTTTTTAGGTGTAAAAGATTCTTTTTTGAAAAGAATTTCTTCTTCATCTTTCTTCTTACGTGCATCCGTACTGCCACCTTTGGGCAGATCAATCTGATCGCTCTTGATTTTAGCAACTTTATCACCTGCAAACTCCAATTGCAATGAGCGGTACATGTCTTCAGACAGTTTCGAAGTGGGCTTCAGATCATCCTTACTAAAACCTTTGCCATGAAGAAACTCAACAAGAGTATCCTTGCCAATGTTGAACTCTTTGGCGGCGGCCATTAATCGTGGTGTTGTTGTTTCTGACATTCAGTATTTTAAAATAATAATAATGGTTACCGTTTTTATTTTTATAGTGCCTTTAGCAAATCAATTGAAATAAAGCTTTGCAAAAACTATCCCGATAAAAACTTTTATTCTGTACTTCTACTCTTTTTTAAATTCGTTTTCCAGCACTTTTCTTACATCGTCAATGGTTTCTCTTTCCAGGTCCGTTCTTCTTTCCAGTTCTTCCGCAGTTAAATCAAGTACACTCCTGGCGGTATCGCAACCTATACGTTTCAGTTCATCAATGATCCATGTTTCAATTTCATCGCTGAATTCTTCCAGGTCTATATCAAATTCTTCTACCTCACCTTCATTATCACGGAAGACATCAATACTATAACCAGTCAATTCCTGCGCCAACTTAATATTGACACCTTTTCTGCCAATTGCCAGGGAAACCTGGTCAGGTTTCAGGTATACATCAGCCTGCATGCTGTCATTATTAAGGTTCATAGTAGTAATCTTTGCAGGAGTAAGCGAACGCTGTATCAGCAATTGGGTATTGGCTGTCCAGTTAATTACATCTATATTCTCGTTCTTCAGTTCGCGTACAATGCCATGGATACGGCTTCCCTTCATACCTACGCAGGCACCTACCGGGTCTATTCTGTCATCAAAAGATTCTACTGCTACTTTAGCCCTTTCACCGGGGTCGCGTACTATTTTTTTGATTACAATAAGTCCGTCAAAGATCTCTGGTACTTCAATTTCAAGCAACTTAGCTAAAAATTCCGGGCTTGTTCTTGATAATATAATTACCGGACTGTTATTTTTTAAATCCACTCTTCTTACTACAGCACGGATGCTCTCTCCTTTCTTAAAATAATCCTGTGGTATCTGCTCACTTTTGGGCAATATCAGTTCATTTCCGTCTTCATCCAGCAAAAGAATTTCTTTTTTCCATACCTGGTATACTTCTGCACTTATGATATCTCCTATGCGGTCATGGTATTTCTTAACCAGCACATTCTTTTTCAGGTCGCCGATACGGCTTGCCAGCGTTTGTTTTGCGGCAAGTATGGCCCTGCGCCCAAAGTCCATAATATCGATGCCTTCATATAATTCCTCGCCCACTTCAAAGTCAGGTTCAATTTTGGCGGCATCCTTATAGGCAATTTCCGCCAGGGGATCGTTTACCTCACCATCATTAACAATCATACGGCGACGCATGATTTCCAGGTCACCTTTCTCGGCGTTTACAATTACGTCGAAGTTGTCATCGGCGCCATATTTTTTGCGCAATAAGGTTTTAAAAACATCTTCTACCACTTTCATCATGGTAGGGCGGTCTATATTTTCCGCGTCCTTGAATTCCTGAAATGCCTCAATTAGGTTAATGCTTGCCATACTCCTGAATTTGAAAGCTTGAACTACCGGCAATATAAACAGCAATTTTAATACACTGTTCCTTCGCCAAGTAACCCATGGCTAAAATTTAATTTGAATTTTTGTTGATTTAATATTACTAAATGGGATAGTGTGTTGCACCACTTCCTTTTTTTTATTTTTGCCAGTTGTTTCCGCCACCTCAATTTCATTTTCATTTACCGCGGTAAGCACCCCTTCTGTTATTTTACCATCCTGCTGCAATATTTCCACACCCCTGTTGATATTTTTTACATATTGCCGGTGCATCTTAAGCGGTTCATCCAGGCCAGGAGATGAAACTTCCAGTGAAAAATCACCTTCGGGGTAAAGCGCGGCTTCCTCTATTTGCTTGTATAACCTGCGGTTCAGTGATACACATTTTTCAATAGGTAAACCTGCATCTGCATCCAGCGCAACCCTTATATTATTGGTAGGTTTAATCCATATATCCACCAGGAAACAATCCGGATCGCCCTGCAGTAATTCCTGCACCATGCCTGTAATAACCTGTATTTGTGTTTCGCTTGCCATTGCTATAAAGGAGAAGGGAACGTTTCCGTTCCCTTCGCTGATTCTTTGTCCGGCACAAATGTAATACAATAATGGTATTCAAACCAAATTGCGCTGAATTCCTGTTTTGATTTTAATGCTGGCGCGGCAATGGCCGGCGATAAGACGGTTTGGAGGATTGCCCGGGTAATTCATTCCCATGAATCTATACGATCTGCGTCATCCGTGTTCCCATTCATGCTGCGAAACAGCTTTTCAGCCCGTAAACTGGCCCCGCTTATCAAAAAACGCCCGCGTTAAATAAACATTAACAGCTTTTGCACGTTACCAAATTGTAAATTTACACCTGCTATGATACTACGTTTTATACTTTTCGCACTGGGTATTTATATTATTTATAAAGTGGTTTTTGACCTGGTCATACCCATTTTCCGAACCACCCAAAAGATCCGGCAGCAATTTGGCGATGTGCAACAGCATATGCAGGATCAAATGAATGCCACGCAAAATGGCCATAC